>JABSOM010000008.1 GCA_013215945.1 Campylobacteraceae bacterium | reverse complement strand
GCATCTAAAAAGATATGCATATAAGGATCTGGTTGTTTCGTAGATGGAACTTCGTTTTCAGCTATTGCTAAAACGAAGTCCATATTAAAATGTTCTTTGTACCACAAAACTGTCTTTTTTGCATCACTACAACGATAAGCAACATGATGTATCTTTTTGATTTTCATCTTTTATTCCTTTATAATTATAAATATACATTGATAAAATGACAATTTAATGACATTAAATTGTCATTTTTTTTAAGTAACCTTTTCTGTTAACATATAAATATTGGCAATATAAGCATATGTACTGTATACGATTATTTCATAGGCTGTATTAAAAAAGGCAAAGTAAATTAAACTTTACAACAATATTCACACAGGAGTTTACAAATGTATATGAAGAATACCTTAGCAAAAAAAACACTTACAGCAATTTTTGTTCTCACACTTGGAGCTGTTTCATCTTACGCAGCAAAAACGAAAACAATACATGTTTATTCATGGTTACCTCCAAAACATACGATGAATGCAGATGTATTGCCCACATGGGGAAAATGGATAGAAGAAGCTACACAAGGAAGAGTAAATCTTAAGATTCAATACCCAGGAAGTCCAAAAGCAATACTTGACAATGTAACAGATGGAGCATATGAAGCAGGTTGGACTTTTCATGGTTTTTACCCTGGGCGTTTTAATTTAACAAAAATTGTTGAATTACCTAATCTAGGAGTAGGAGCTGAGAAAGCTTCTCCTGCTTATTGGAAAGTTTATGATAAATATTTTTCTAAATCCAATGAAAATGATGATTTGGTTTTAGCAGGTTTATTTACTCATGCCCCAGGTCAAATACATTTAAGAAAAGAAATTACTAAACTAAGTGATTTAAAAGGTAAAAAAATCAGAATTGGGGGAGGTATTCAAAGTCAAATTGCAAAAAGATTTGAAATTGAAGGGGTTGCACTTCCTGGAAATAAAGTATACCAAGCCTTATCACAAGGAATTGCCGATGGTGTTTTTATGCCACTTGGAGAAAAACGAACCCTAAGATTAAAAGAAGTTGCACCCTTTACATTAAAATTTCCTGCAGGAATGTATTTAGGTAGTTTTGGAATATATTTAAATCCCGCTTTTTTAAATTCTTTAAAGAAAGAAGATAAAGCAGCAATATTAAGTGTTTCAGGAGAAAAACTTTCTACACTTGCAGGACATTATTGGCAAAAAGATGCTGCTATTGGTGAAGCCGATGCAAAAAAATATGGAAACAATATTTTAGATGCAAGTCCTAGCATCATAAAAGAGTTTAAAGACTTAATGAGTGGTATGGATGAAGAATGGATTAAAGAAGTATCAAAAAATGGTATTGATGCGAGAGCTGCATTAAACGAATTAAGAAACATGGTAAAATAATGTTAAAGGCATTAAAAAATATGGAAAAGATATGTGAGTTTATTTTAAACTCCATATCTGGGCTTGGGTTAATAATTTTAACCATAATAACATGTATTGATGTTACAGGCAGATATCTTTTTAACAGTCCACTACCAGGTTCTACTGAATTAACAGAAGTTATATTAGGAATTGTAGTATTTGCAAGTCTTCCCATTCTTTGTTGGAAAAATGAAAACATCGTAGTAGATGTTTTAGACAGAGTCTTTAGTACTTTAATCCGTAATATACTCATAGTTGTTCTTAATCTAATCATTTCAATATCTTTATATCATCTTGGGAACAAACTATTAATTCTTGCATCAAGAGCAGCTAAATATGGCCAAAGCACAGAGCACTTAGAACTTAAAACATCTTATTTTTTAACGTTTATGGCAAGTATGTGTTATTTCACTATTTTTTGTATATTAAGTTTTGGTTTGCTTCATATTTACACTAGCTATAAAAAGGAGATAAACGAATGTTAATAGCAGGAATTGGTTCCATCATTTTATTTCTTCTTATTTTATTTAGAATGCCTATAGGATTTGCTATGGGAATAGTAGGCTTTTTTGGTTTTGCGTATTTAGGTGATTATAATTATGTTGCCTCATTAACCATGTCAACAAAACTAGCAGTAGAAACATCCCAAGATTATGGTTTATCCATTATTCCCTTATTTGTATTAATGGGAAATCTAATGACCAATGCTGGTATTTCTAAAGAATTGTATAAAGTATCTTATATAATGGTGGGAAAATTTAAAGGAGGACTTGCCATGTCAACAATTGTTGCCAGCGGTTTTTTCTCAGCAATTTGTGGTTCAAGTTTAGCTACAGTAGCAACTATGTCAAAAGTATCAATGAAACCTATGCTAAATTATGGATACAGTGCATCGTTGGCATCTGCTTCTATTGCAGCAGGAGGAACATTAGGAATCCTCATACCACCTAGTGTGATTTTGGTTATTTATGGAATCATTACAGAACAAAGTATTCGAGAATTATTTGCAGCAGGGTTTTTACCTGGATTATTGGGAGTATTATTATACTTAGGCGCAATAATTTGGACAGTAAAACGTGACCCTAAAGCGGGACCTGCTGGTAAAGAATCCAGTAAAGAAGAAAAAATGGAAGCTATAAAAAACATATGGGGAACATTGCTTTTATTTACGCTTGTTATGGGCGGAATATATTCTGGTATATTTACTCCTACAGAAGCAGCAGGAATTGGTGCAGCGGGAGCTTTTTTAATTGCTTTGATTAAAAAGAATCTTACCTTTACTTCTTTGTTTATTGCTTTAGTAGAAACAAGTAAAACCACAGTATCATTATTTGTTGTTATTATAGGAGCTTTGATTTTTTCAAATTTTGTTGACAGAGCTGGATTTTCAAGTGAATTGTTGCATTTTATTCAAACAGTAAATTTACCACCCCTAGGTGTTATATTTTTAATGTTATTGGTTTATATCTTGCTGGGTTTTATTTTTGAAAGTTTATCAATGATTTTATTAACCGTGCCAATATTTTTTCCCATTGTAGAAGCGCTTGGTTTTGATTTGGTATGGTTTGGTATTTTAGTAGTAGTTGTAACAGAGATTAGTTTAATTACTCCGCCTTTAGGAATGAACGTATTTGTTTTAAGTAATGCAAATAAAGATGTAAGTACAGCAACCATCTTTAGAGGAGTAACCCCTTTTTGGATTGCAGATATCATTCGATTATTGTTATTAACACTAATCCCTGCTATTGCATTGGTACTTCCAGAGTTTTTATATAAATAAGAGAGTAGTGCAAGAGGGGATTAACCTCTTGAACCGCCGTCTCTTGAACCACCTCTAGAACCGCCGTCTCTAGAACCACCTCTGTAACCGCCTCTTGAACCACCGTCTCTTGATCCACCACCTCTTGAACCACCACGATTTCTATTTCTGAAATGACCACGTCCACCTGAACGTCCATCATCTTTTTCAGTTTTCATTCTTTCGAATAATCGCTCAATATCACTTTCTGATTTTCCAATAAAGTTTTTACCAGCAACTTTAGCTTCTTCACTTAACATAGATGCTAATTTATATGCAATTGTTGATAAATCGTATTCTTCTTTTAACATTTCTACAATTTTCATTCCAGCGTCAAAATTTTCTTGATCTTTGATTTTTTCAACCAAAGAAGATGTTTTTTGATCTCTTACTAAATTAATATTAGGAACAACTTTTGCTTCTAATGTAGAACCTGTAGATTTTTGAATTCTTTGAATCATTCTAAACTCATGTGGAGTTACAATAGAAACAGCGCTTCCTTTTTTACCAGCTCTACCTGTTCGTCCGATTCTATGAACATAAGATTCAGAATCAAATGGTAAATGGTAATTAAATACGTGAGATACATCATTAACATCAAGACCACGTGCTGCTACATCAGTTGCAATTAATACTTCAACACTTGAACGTTTAAATGCTCTAATAGCTTCTTCTCTTTGTCTTTGCTCCATATCACCATGTAATGATTTTGCACTGTAACCTTGAGATACTAAATAAGTAGATAATCTATCAACTTCTTTTTTAGTTCTACAAAAAATGATAGATTTACTTGGATTTAAAAAATCATATAATCTAATTAATGCATCATCTCTTTCATATTCATCAACTACATAAAAAGATTGAGAAATATTATCATTGGTAATATTCTTTTTTGTTAAAGAAATAAATTCTGGTTCTTTTAAAATAGTTTTTGCTAAGTTTTTAATAGCTGTTGGCATAGTTGCAGAGAATAATAATGTTTGTCTGTCTTCTGGCATAAATGTAAAGATTTCTTTGATATCATCTAAAAATCCCATATCTAACATCTCATCCGCTTCATCTAAAACAACATAAGAAGGTTTAATCTTAATTTTTCCAGTTTTTAATAAATCAATGAATCTACCTGGAGTTGCTACAATAATACCAGCAGTTTCAATGTGTTTTAATTGTCTAGAGTAAGCTTGTCCACCATAAACAGCAGCAGTAGAAATACCTAAAAATTTTCCAAATCTAAAAATTTCATCTGAAACTTGCATAGCAAGTTCTCTTGTAGGACAAATAACAACAGCTTGAACACCTTTTTCTTTTTTCATCATATTTAAAATAGGAAGTCCGAATGCTGCAGTTTTACCTGTACCTGTTTGTGCTTGCGCTACTATATCTTTTCCCTTTAAAATAATAGGGATTGCCTCTTCTTGTATAGGACTTGGTTCTGTAAACCCTGCCTCATCAATTGCTTTGTGTAAGTCTTTTTGAAAATCAAATTCACTAAAAGTCATATTTTACCTTGTATATTTTTTTGATATACACGTATATATAAGCTTCAATAAACAAAAACAAAAATGTTCTATTAAGCAATCGCCATTTCTAGGGAATTATAGTATATAAATGTGTATATTTTCCGGATTATAGCTAATTTAATATTAATTTAAGCTTTTATATTTGTAGTAGATTAAGAATAGGGTTTACCTATTCTTAAATATCGTCTAGACTTTTGTAGTTCTCTAAGTATTTTGTATCATAGTTATTTGCAATGAAATCTTCATTTTCCATCATTTTTATATGGAAAGGAATAGTAGTTTTAATTCCTGTAACTTCAAATTCATTTAAAGCTCTTTTCATAATATTAATCGCTTTTTCTCTGTCTCTTCCCCAAACAATCAGTTTCCCAATCATTGAGTCATAGTATTGAGGTACCACATAATTAGTATATACATGGCTATCAACTCTTACATTTCTACCACCTGGAACCATCCATTGTGTTATTTTCCCTGGACTTGGTAAAAATGAATTAGGATCTTCTGCTGTGATTCTACACTCAATTGCATGACCTCTAAATTTAATGCTATCTTGTGAAGGAAGTTTTTCACCTTCTGCAACACGAATCATTAATTCAATTAAATCCAAACCAGATACCATTTCAGAAACAGGATGTTCAACTTGCAATCTTGTATTCATTTCCATAAAATAAATGTTTTGTTTATCATCTGCTAAGAATTCAAACGTACCAGCGCCTTCATATTTTAAATATTTAGTAGCTTTTACTGCAACTGCATGCAATTTTACTCTTGTATCTTCATCTAAAAGAATTGCAGGAGATTCTTCTATTACTTTTTGATGACGTCTCTGCAACGAACAATCTCTCTCACCAATATGAATAGCATTTCCATGGCTATCTCCAATAACTTGAACTTCTATATGTCTTGGATTATTAATGAATCTCTCTAAATACATAGATCCATCTCCAAAAGCAGCAAAAGCTTCAGAAGAAGCAGCCATATATAACTGTTCAAAATCTTTTTCCTCTTTAATTAGTCTAAGACCTCTACCACCACCACCAGCAGAAGCTTTGGCCATAATAGGGTAACCAATTTCTTTTGCAATGATTTTTGCTTCTTCTATAGAATTAATAGACCCAGTAGATCCAGGAACAACAGGAACGCCTGCTCTTACCATTTCTTCTTTTGCTTTTGATTTATCAGACATTCGCTCCATTACTTCAACAGAAGGTCCAATAAATTTTATATTGTGTAAACGACAAATCTCTACAAAATCTTTATTTTCTGATAAAAAACCATATCCAGGAAAAATCGCATCACAACCTGTCATTTCTGCTGCTGCAATAATAGCTGGAATATTTAAATATGAATCAGCTGACTTAGGACCACCTATACATACAGCTTCATCTGCATGTTTTAAATAAGATGCTTCTTTATCACCAGAGCTGTAAACAGCAACTGATTTTTTTCCCATTTCTCTTATGGTTCGTACAGCTCTTTGTACTATTTCACCGCGGTTAGCAATTAGAATTTTTTTAATTTCTGCCATAATCAACTCTTATAATTTTTCTACAACGAATAATGGCATATCGTATTCAACTGGATTACCATCTTCTACTAGTATTTTAAGAATTTTACAGTCAAATTCAGCTTCAACTTCATTCATAATTTTCATAGCTTCTAAGATACATAAGGTTTGACCTTTAGATACAGTATCTCCTACTTTTACAAAATTACTAGCTTCTGGTGATGGAGAGGCATAAAATGTTCCAATCATTGGCGCATCAATAGTATCACCTAAGTCTTCTTCAGTAATAGAAGCTGCTGCACTTGGTATAACAGGAGCTACAATAGGAGCTGCAACTGGTGCAAGGATAGGTCCTGAAGTTACAAGAGTTCCACCCTCAAAACCCTTTTGTAGAGCAATTTCAAAGTTTTCATCTTTTACTTTTAATTTATTTAGTTCACTTTTATCAAATACTCTGATTAATTCTTTTATCTCTTTGAAGTCCATATCTAGCCTTTTTTTCTCTAAATTTTTGTTATAATACAGTATTATTAATTATATACAAATAAAACAAAATGGCTATTTTTTAGTAAAACTGGCATAAATATGAAGAAATTTACCTATTTCATGCTAATTCTAGTCAAAAATAGAAGAAAATAACGTTTTTTTTAAAAATCAAGAAAATAATTACATTAAATAATCCAAAAAGAAAAAAAAAGGTCAAAAAAGATGATAAGTGCCAAAAACTTCATAAATATTGCCAAAGAAATAGCAAAAGCATCAAAATGTGTATCAAAACAAGTTGGAGCTGTAATTGTAAAAGACGGAAGAATATTATCAACAGGATACAACGGAACACCCGCAGGATTTACAAATTGTAATGATCATTGGCAAGGAGAATATACTAAAGAACATCATGAGTGGTCTAAAACCTATGAAATACATGCAGAAATGAACGCAATAATCTGGGCAGCAAGAAAAGGTATTTCAATTGAAGGTGCTAGTATTTATGTGACACTTGAGCCTTGTGCAGATTGTTCAAAAAATTTAATCGCAGCAGGTATAAAAAAAATTGTTTTTGAAAAAGCCTATGAACATACAAATTCAACAATAATTTCCAGTTTTTTAGAGCAAAATGGTGTGACAATAGAGCAAATCTAATGGCTTTTGAGGATAATCAACGTTTTTATGAAGGTGCAATAAAAGAATACGGAATATCCGCATTAGGGGTGCATTGGAGTTCTAAAGAAAACCAATACAAACGTTTTGAGATTATCACCACACTTATAAATGAAAAACTCCAAAGCCATTCTTTTGCTGACATAGGCTGCGGTTTTGGAGAATATTATCAATATTTATTACAAAACAATCATAAAAATGTAGATTATTTAGGAATAGACTGCGAAAAATCAATGATAACTATTTGTGAAAGAAGATTCCCCTCTTTAAAATTTTTACTTAAAAATGCTATTAATGATGCTTTACCACAAAAAGACTATTATCTCTGCTCAGGGGCTCTAAATATACTAAATAAAACAGAGTTCTTTATTTTTATACATAATGTTTACCTTTCAAGTACAAAAGCTTTTATTTTTAATTTTTTATCTTCTGATTCTTATAACTACATATTAAAAAAAGAAGTTATTGAGTTTTGTGAAGATTTATGCCCCAATATAGAAATAATTAATGATTATCTGGACAATGACTCTACAATAATAATGAGAAGATAAGTAACACATTAATAAAATATAGCTTAACTGAAATGTTAAATAAAAAATATCACACCTTAATCATACCCTTAATGTAAGATGATGAAAGAAAAGAGTCTTTAAAAGCTCAATTAAAATCATTATAAACATCAAATTGTTTGTATAAGGAGTCAAAATGAAAATAGGCTTATTTATTCCCTGTTTTATGAACGAACTATATCCCAAAGCATCCATGTCTACATACTTGTTATTGAAAAAACTTAACTATGAAGTAGATTATCCAATAAATCAAACCTGCTGTGGACAGCCTATGGCCAATTCAGGATGCGCATCTGATATAAAAAAACTGGCGCATATGTTTGTAGATAACTTTAAAGACTATGATTATGTTGTTTCGCCATCTGCTTCTTGTGTCACTATGGTAAAAGAACATTATGCTGAATTTTTTGAAGAAAACAAAGATTATAATAAAATTAAAAGCTCTATTTATGAAATAACAGAATTTTTACATGATGTTGTAAAAATAGACAAACTTGATGTTTCTTTTCCTTATAAAGTAGGACTTCATAATTCCTGTCATGGGCACAGATCACTTGGTTTAGGAACACCTACTGAACTTAATGTACCGCATAATTCAAAACTACATAATATTTTATCTCTAGTAAAAGATATAAAAATTGTATCTTTAAACAGAGATGATGAATGCTGCGGTTTTGGCGGAACATTTTGTGTAAGTGAAGATGCACTCTCCACTGCTATGGGAAGAGACCGTATCAAAGATCATCAAGACAATAAAGTAGAAGTAATGACAGGTGCTGATATGTCCTGTTTAATGCACATGCAAGGTTTAATAAGCAGAGAAAAGAATCCCATAAAAGTATTACATATTTCCCAAATCCTTTTAGGTGAGAAATTATAATGGCAAAACATGCAATAAATGCGGCGGCTTATGTAAAAAATGATGAAAGAATGCATTGGCATGACAAAGCCTTATGGTTTGTAAGAGAAAAAAGAGACAAAGCCAGTAAAACTATTCCAGAATGGGAAGAACTACGTACTTTTGGCGCTTTAATTAAAAGCCATACCATGAATAAACTGGATTATTATTTAGAAGAGTTTGAAAAAAATGCTATAAAAAATGGAATAAAAGTTCATTGGGCAAAAGATGCGCAAGAACACAATGAAATTGTATATAAAATTTTAAAAGATAAAAACGTTAAAAAACTCGTTAAATCAAAATCCATGTTAACAGAAGAGTGTCATTTAAATCCTTATTTAGAAAACAGAGGAATAGAAGTAATTGATACTGATTTAGGGGAGAGAATTGTTCAATTAAGAAATGAAACACCTTCTCATATAGTACTGCCTGCTATTCATTTAAAACGCCAAGAGGTAGCAGATACTTTTCATGAAAAACTGGGTACCGAAAAAGGAAATGATGATCCTACTTATTTAACAAGAGCAGCAAGAAGTGCTTTAAGAGAAGATTTTTTAAGTGCAGAGGCAGGACTTACAGGGGTAAACTTTGCAATAGCCAACACAGGAGGAATTGTTGTTTGTACCAATGAAGGTAATGCAGATATGGGAGTATCTCTTCCTAAATTACATATAGCATCTATGGGAATGGAAAAAATAATTCCAAGATTAATAGATTTAAGTGTATTTACCAGGTTATTAGCACGAAGTGCAATAGGACAACCTATAACGTCTTATACTTCTCATTTCCATGGTCCCATTGATGGAGGAGAAATGCATGTAGTTATTGTTGATAATAAAAGAGCAGAGTTTTTAGCAAGTAAAGATTATGCAAAAGCACTAAATTGTATACGTTGTGGAGCGTGTATGAATACCTGTCCCATTTACAGAAGGAGTGGAGGGCATTCTTATGAGTATGTAATTCCAGGTCCTATAGGTTCAACGCTAGCAGCTTTTAAAGAACCAAAAAAACACAATTCTTTACCTTTTGCCTGTACGCTTTGTGGTTCTTGTACCAATGTTTGTCCTGTTAAAATTGATTTGGATTCACAATTGTATAAACACAGACAAGATTTAGGGAAAAATGGACACTTAGATAAAAAGAAAATGTTTTCAATGAAAATAATGACTTATGTATTTGAGCGACCTAAATTAATAGATTTTTTAGGAAAAGTAGGAAGAAAAATCATGCCTTATATTCCCAATAAACTTATTTATAATAAATTCAACATTTGGGGGAAAACAAGAGATATTCCAGAACTCCCGCAATACTCATTTAAAGAGTTGTATAAAAAAATGAAAGAAGATGAAAATGACAAGTAGAGAAACAATATTAAACAAGATTAAACAAATCAACCAAACACCAGCAAACGATTTGCCTTCTTATGATAATTTTGGAATTACTTATGATAATAAATACACACAATTTAGTTTTATGCTTGAAACTGTGGGAGGGAAATCCTTCGTAAGTTCAAAAGAAGAATTAGATGCTTTGATTTTGTCTTTATATAAAGATGAAAAAAACATTGTATCAAATGTGAAAGAGTGTAGTTTAGGTAATTTCAAAAGCAATGATATCAATGACCCACATGATTTAAAGGATGTAGATTTAGCAATTGTAAAAGGAGAGTTTGCGATTGCTGAAAATGGTGCGGTTTGGGTAAAAAATCAAAACAATAAACACCGTGCTTTATATTTTATAGCGCAGCATATAGTACTAGTAGTAAAAAAAGATCAGTTAATTAACAATATGCATGAAGCCTATGAAAAAATATCTTTTGAAGAAGGAAGATATGGTGTATTTATATCAGGACCTTCCAAAACAGCTGATATTGAACAAGCACTGGTTATTGGTGCACATGGACCTAAAACAGGTTATGTTATTTTCATAGACTAAAAATAAGTGGCTATAATAAGAGAAAAGAAGCTTATGAAATATATTTTTGTACTCTTATTATTAACACTTAATCTTTTTTCAAAAGAAGTATTATTGATTCACTCCTATCACAAAGGCTATATTTGGAGTGATGATATCTCAAAAAGTATAGAAGAAAAACTAAAACCCTATGAAAATATAGAACTTACTACTGTTTATATGGATACTAAAAGAGTTGCTGGACCTATTTATTTAGATAAGTTGGCTTCTTTATATAAAGATCAATTTCAAAAAAGAAAATTTGACTTAATAATTGCCAGTGATAATAATGCTTTTGATTTTGTCATTCGTTATCATGATTATCTATTTAAAGACCTTCCTGTCTTATTTTGCGGTATTAACAACTTTGACAAAAACCTTTTATATGAAAACAATATGAATAAATATATGACAGGGGTAGTTGAACAAGTTGATTTAGAAAAGAACTTTGAATTAATTCTAAAACTCCATCCTAAAATGAAAAATTTACTTATTTTAAATGATAAATCAAAAACGGGCTTAGCAATGAGACGTGATTTACGTGCCATAATCAAAAAATACAAAAAAATAATTAATATTGAATACATAGATAATATGGATATAGAAAAAATTGAAGAAAAAGTTTCAAAACTAACAGATGACACAATAATATTATATGTATTACTCTTTAAAGATAAAACAGGGAAATATTTCTCTCATAAAAAGAGTTTCCAACAAATAAAGAAAAAAGCAACTGTTCCTATTTACGGCTTATGGGATTTTTATTTAAATTATGGAATTGTAGGTGGTTTATTAACATCAGCACTTTCTCAAGGCGATGCAGTATCAGAAATGGCTTTGGATATTTTACTAAGAAACAAAAAAATAAAAGACATACCTATTTTAGAAAAATCACCAAATAGGTATATATTTGACTATAAAGAGCTTCAAAAATTTGATATTGATATTGAACCTTTTGTAAAAGATTATATTTTAATTAATGAACCCTCCACTATTTATAAAGAATATACAAAATTTGTTGTTTTGTCTTTAATTTCAATTTTTATACTCTCAGTAATGGTTTTAAGTATGAGAGCCAATATTCAAAGACGAAAAGTAATGGCAGAAGACCTTCAAAATATTGTAAGATTTGATAGAGTTTTATTAAATACCATGCCAAGTCCTATTTATTATAAAAACAGAAATGGAAAACTTTTAGGCTGTAATGAAGCTTTTTCAACACTTTTTTCTATGGAGAAAAAGGACGTTATTGGCAAAACTGCCCATGATTTTTATCCTTATGATTTGGCTGTAAAAAATGAAAATATTGACAAAGAACTCTTTAAAACACAAGGCACCAATAATTCTGAACTTACCTTACATTTTCCAAATGGATCAATGAAAAATATTCTTTTAAATAAAGCTGTTTATCTGAATTCAGATGGAAGTATTGGAGGAATTGTATGTATTATGGATGATATTACTGAGCGTTTACAGCAAAAACAATTTTTAATACAACAAGGAAAACTTGCAGAAATGGGAGATATGATTGCAGCAATTGCCCATCAATGGAACGAACCTTTAGTAGAATTAAGTGCTCAAGTGCAAGATATACAAACCTCGTATTTATTAGAAGACTTACAAAAAGTACATATGGATGATTTTGTTAATGACTCTATGGTGCAAATAAAATATATGTCAAAAACCTTAAGTGATTTTAGAAATTTTTTAAAACCTTCTACAAAAAGAACCCTGTTTTCTATCAAAAATTCTTTTGATGAAATATTTGAAATTGTTGGGAAACAGCTATTTTATTCAAATATAAGCACTACCATTGAATACAATAATGAAAAAAAAGAACTTTTAATTTATGGTTTTGAAAATGAATTTAAACAAGTGCTTTTAAATATTATAAACAATGCAAAAAATAAAATACTTGAAAAAGAAACAAATGAGAAATTTAAACTCACTATAAAAATAAATTCGGATGAGACCTACAATATAATTGAAATAATAGATGATGGTGGTATTATTGATGAGAAAATCATTAATTCAATTTTTGATCCGTATTTCACAACCAAAGAAGAAGGTACTGGTTTTGGTTTGTATATGGCTAAGGTAATTATTGAAGACAAAATGATGGGAAATATTCGTGTACATAATCACGCTAATTTGGTAGTATTTACAATAAAAATTCCACATATTATAGGAGAAGAGAATGAAAATATTACTTCTTGAAGACAATGTTAAATTAAATTCTACAATAAAAAAACGCCTAGAACTTAAAGATTATCAAATAGATGCTTTTATTGATGGCCAAGAAGCTTACGATGCGATTCATAATGGTTACTCGTGTTTTGTTTTGGATATTAATGTTCCTAATATTGATGGAATAAAGATTTTAAAAAAAATACGAGAACAGTATATTGATACCCCTGTTATTATTATTTCTGCTTCTGTTGAATTGGAATTAATCAAAGAGTCTTATGATTTTGGCTGCAACGATTATCTTAAAAAACCTTTTTTTATTGATGAATTAGAAATAAAAATACAAAAACTATGTATTACAGAAGATGAAAAAATAAAGTTTGATAAAAACTCATATTTCGATTTTAAATCTTCTTTTATACTTTTAAATAAAAAAGAAATACGTTTAACAAAAAAAGAAAGATTACTTTTAAACTTATTTTTAAGTAAACAGAACAAAGTAGTATCTTTTGAAGCTATTGAGGCTTATGTATGGGAAGGTTCCTTTGTTTCTTTAGAATCTATAAGGACACTTATACGAAGGCTTAGAAAAACCCTAGAAAAAGACTATATTGAAACCATTGTTGATACTGGTTATATTTTTAGAGTTAACATATAGACTATTATACTAGTAAAATAGTCCATTTTATTGATATGATAAAAAATATCATACCTTTATCATTCAGGGCTGTTACAATCCAATATAACAAAATTAAAGGAGAAAGAATGACGTTATTTAGTAAAACTACTAAGTTTCTTATTGCTGCTACTGTAATTGCTGGGTTAAGCACTACAGCAGTGGCTAAAGAAAAAGTATACAAATGGAAACTGGCAACTACTTGGGGGCCAACATTATCACCTTTCATTGATGCACCAAAGAATATGGCAAAAATGGTTAAAGAAATGTCAAATGGTAGACTTCTTATTAGAGTAGATGCTTCTAATAAACATAAAGCTGCTTTTGGTATTTTAGATATGGTTAAGGGTGGTCAGTATGATATGGGTCACTCAGCATCATATTATTGGAAAGGAAAAGATATTAATACTTTACCTTTTACAACTATGCCTTTTGGTATGACTGCTCCTGAGCAATATGCATGGTTTTACTACGGTGGTGGTATGGACTTAATGCAAAAAGTATATTCAAAACATAAAGTATTATCTTATCCTGGTGGAAATACTGGAAATCAAATGGGTGGATGGTTCAGAAAAGAAATTAATTCATTAGAAGATTTAAAAGGTCTTAAAATGAGAATTCCTGGTTTTGCTGGTGAGATTATGGCTAAATTAGGTCTTACTGTTACTAATATTCCTTCAGGTGAATTATATACATCTTTAGAGAGAGGTACAATTGATGCTCTTGAATGGGTTGGGCCTGGAATGGACATCAAAATGGGATTCCATAAAGTTGCACCATACTATTATACAGGATGGCATGAACCAGGTACTGAGTTACAATATTTGATTAATATCAAAAAATACAACAAATTACCAAAAGATTTACAAAAAATCTTAATTACTGCTGTTAGATTAACTGCTTATGACATGTATGCTCAAAATTATGCAATGTCAGCTGAAGCATGGTCAAAAATGGGTAAAGAATATCCAAATATTAAAGTTAAAACTTTTCCTAAATCTGTAATGGATGCTATGAAGAAAACGAACAAAGAATTATTAATTGAAAAAACTAAAGGGCAACCTTTATTAAAAGAAATTTTAGACTCTCAAGCTGCTTTTCAAAAGAAAGCAAGAGAATGGACTAAAATGTCTGACTTCTTATACTTAAAAGACAACTTATAAGATAAGTATTTTTCCCTTAGGGGAGAAATATTTTACTAAATTTTAAAACAAATAAACAAAATTTTTAATTATACTTATACGGAATACAAATTAGAAAAGAATAGAATATTGTCATTTTTTTGTAATAATAATTCAGTATAATTATAATTATTTTTAAAACAAGAATAGTTGATAGAAGAAAAAAGGAATTTTTATGTTATTAAAAGTAGAAAAAGCCTTCGATAAATTTGCAGATCTTATTGGAGCAGTTACTTCAATGGCAATAGTGCTTATGATTATGAATGTAACATATGACGTTGTTATGAGGTATTTTTTTAAAACAGGCTCAATTGCTTTCCAAGAAATGGAATGGCATTTGTTTTCAGTGGTTATTTTATTAGGGATGTCTTATACATTAAAAGAAGATGGACATGTAAGAGTAGATTTAATTTATGACAGATTAACTCCTAAGAGAAAAGCCATGATTAATATGATGGGGGTTGTAGTATTTATTTACCCACTTGCTATCTTAATTGGTTTGGCTTCTGTTCCTTTTGTGGTTGAGACTTTTGTTTCAGGAGAAATATCAGGAGATCCAGGGGGACTTACTCACAGATGGATAGTTAAAGCACTTATTCCCTTGTCTTTTTTACTTTTATTAATTACTGCCACAGGATATTTTATTAAAAACTTTAATGCCTACAAAGGTTTACATCCTTTAGAAGAGCATGGGATTAAAGATGAAATTGAAGAAATGACAAAAAGCATAGATAAGGAAGAAACAAAATGATTGGTATAATTATGTTTTTTACAGCATTATGTATGCTGTTAATTGGTTTTCCAGTTGCTTTTACTTTTGGAGCTGTTTCTGTAATGTTTGGGCTTATTGCTGGAATTGTAGAAATTGGTTTTGATGAAGGTCTTATTGTAGGTTTTGTAGAAGGTCTTGCAGAAGGCGTTGCAATGTTTGATTTTATGCCTTTTAGAATCTACTCCATTATGCAAAATACTATTTTAATGGCCATTCCTATGTTTATTTTTATGGGTATAGTTTTACAAAAAACAGGTTTAGCTGAACGATTATTAGAATCAATGGGCTTTTTGTTTGGAGAAATTAGAGGTGGGGTTGCTATTTCAACTGTACTGGTAGGATCACTTCTTGCAGCATCAACAGGTGTTGTTGGAGCATCAGTTGTAGCTATGGGTGTTATTTCACTTCCTGTTATGATGAAATATAAATACAATACGGAATTAGCAACGGGAACTATTTGTGCTTCAGGAACCTTGGGTCAGATTATTCCGCCTTCTATTGTATTAATTATTTTAGGAGATGTATTTCAAGTTCCTGTTGGTGATTTATTTGCAGCTGCTATTGGACCTGGAGTTATGTTAATAGCATGTTATATTATTTATATCATGATTGTTGCTTATTTAAACCCAAGTTTAGCACCAGCTATTCCTGCTGATCCTAGTAGAGGAAATAAAAAAGCTCAAATATTTAGAGCGTTAAAAGATATTATTCCTTCATTAACATTAATCTTAATGGTTTTAGGTTCTATTTTTGCAGGAATTGCTACTCCTACTGAATCATCTGCGGTTGGATGTTTAGGTGCAATATTATTATCACTTGCATATAAATCATTTTCTTTTGATATGGTAAAAGTAGCAGCCAGAGAATCTGTTACAATTACGTCAATGGTTTTCGCAATTTTGATTGGTGCAACAGCCTTTTCTATGGTATTTACTTATACTGGTGGGGAAGAATTAGTTGAACACTTTATGACAAATCTACCTGGTGATACGGTATGGGCTTTTGTTATTTTCACTATGTTGGCTATTTTTATACTGGGATTTTTTATTGATTTTGTTGAAATTTCATATATTATCATTCCAATTTTAATTCCTATCTCTGAAGCATTAGGAATTAATCCGGTTTGGTTTGCTATTTTAATTGCAATGAATTTACAAACATCCTTTTTAACACCACCTTTTGGCTTCTCCTTATTTTATCTTAAAGGGGTAGTTCCAGCTTCTGTTAAAACAATACAAATTTATAAAGGTGTTTTACCCTTTATTGCTATACAAATAGCTGTTTTAGCACTATTAGCTATCTACCCAGGTTTCTTTGGTGTAGAAGCGTTCTTAAAATAATACTTTGACTTATCACACCTAGCGTGTGATAAGCCTCTAAACTAATATCACGTCTTTATCATATATTTATGTTAACATTAAATATACTTGAAAAGGATGCATAATGAATATCGAAATTATTAATATAATACTTCAACATTGTGACATCAATACCGCTTTTTCAAAAAACTATCATCATGAAATCTATACAATCACAAGAAGAGAATAAAACCTATTATATTTAATCACTGATTTTAAAATCAACACTTTAATATAAAAGGAATACTATGTTAGATAAAACATATCAAGAATTCCAAAATAGAATTCTTAAAAAAATTAATAAAAAAAACATATTCACAGATAAAATTCATACTCTTGTTTATGGCACTGATGCCTCATTTTATAGGTTAATTCCAAAGATTGTAGTTCTTGCAAATAATGCCAATGAAGTACAGTTTTTAATAAAAGAAGCTTATGCTTTAAATTTAGCAATGACCTTTAGAGGAGGGGGAACTTCTTTATCTGGGCAAGCACTTAGTGATTCTATTTTAATAATGACTTCAAGAGATTTTACAAAATTCTCTCTCTCAAAAGACAAATCATACATCGCTTTGGAACCAGCGTTAACAGGGGAGCAAGTAAATAATATACTTAAATTTCATGGCAAAAAAATAGGCCCAGACCCTGCTTCGATTAATGCAGCCATGATAGGTGGAATTGCAGCTAATAACGCTTCTGGAATGTGCTGTGGTATTGAACAGAATTCATACCAGACCCTAAAATCACTTAAATTAATTATGGCAGATGGGCAAAGACTTGATACTAAAGACCAAACATCAAAAGAAAACTTTTTACGTAATAATCTTAGTTTTATGCAAGCTTTAGAAAAACTTTCAAATGATACTAAAAATGATGAAGAACTTCATAAACTCATAAAGAGAAAATACAAAATAAAGAATACCTGTGGTTACTCTTTAAATGCGTTAATAGATTTTGATGATGTTTTTGATATTTTGGCACATTTAATCATTGGAAGTGAAGGAACACTTGCATTTATAGAAGAAATTACGTATTACACGGTAGAAGATTATAAATACAAAGCTTCTTCTTTGATATTCTTTCCTAATATTAAAGATGCCTGTAAGGCAGTTACTAAATTAAAACATGAAAAAGACAAGAAAAATATTATTGTTGATGCGGTTGAATTAATGGACAATAAAGCCTTAAAATCGGTTCAAAATAATAAAGGAATGCCTTCGTATTTAAAAGATTTCGCTGATGAAGTAACCGCTTTATTAATAGAAACAAGAGCCCCCATTAAAGAAAATCTAAACAAACAAATTGATAATATCATTCTTTGTTTGGAAGAATTTGAAACCATAAGAGAAGTAGAATTCACGGATAAAATAGAAGAATACTCACTGTTTTGGAAAATAAGAAAAGGTTTATTTCCAGCAGTAGGTGCTGTAAGAGAATTAGGTACAACAGTTATTATTGAAGATGTAGCTTATCCTATTGAACATTTAGCAGAAGGATGCATGGAGTTACAAGAACTTTTCAAAAAACACGGTTATAAAGAAGCTCTCATTTTTGGTCATGCCCTAGAAGGAAATTTTCATTTTGTATTTACTCAGGATTTTTCTATAAAAGAAGAAGTCGAGCGTTACGATGCTTTTATGAATGATGTTACTTTTAGTGTAGCAGTTACTTACCAAGGTTCTTTAAAAGCAGAACATGGGACAGGAAGAAATATGGCTTCTTTTATAGAACTTGAATGGGGTAAAACAGCCCATCAAACTATGAAAAAAATAAAAAAAATATTTGACCCTAAAACACTGTTAAATCCAGGGGTAATCATAAATGATGATCCAAAAGCCCATTTAAAAAATCTCAAACTTCTTCCTGCTACAAATGACTTAGTAGATAAATGTATTGAATGTGGTTTTTGTGAGCCTATGTGCCCTTCTAATTCTATTACTTTTACTCCAAGACACAGAATTGTAGCTAATAGAGAAATATCACGCTTAGAGGATATAGGAGAGATAGAAGAAGCAAATAAATTAAAAGATGCTTATGTATATGATGGTTTAGATACCTGTGCTACTTGTTCTTTGTGTTCTACTGTATGTCCTGTTGATATTGATACGGGGGCATTAACTAAGTATTTAAGAGCAGAAAGAATTACACCTTTACAAGATAAAATTGCAAGCAGTATTGCTAATAATTTTTCAACTACACTTAACATTATGAAAGTAGGGCTTTCTTCATCAAATGCTTTGCATTCACTAATTGGAACAACGTTTATGAAAGGTTTTACTTCTACACTAAGAGCAGGAATAAAAAGTCCCAAGTGGTCACCAAACCTTCCAGGAACTACAAGCATAAATAAAGATTTTAAAATAAAGAATTCAGACAATAAAGTAATATATTTTCCTTCGTGTATTTCTAGAACTATGGGATTAAGTGCAAACTCTAACGAAGATAAATCGTTATATGAAACAACCGTTGCTTTATTAGAAAAAGCAAACTATGAAATAATACTGCCCAAAAATATAGAAAATCTTTGCTGCGGAATGCCTTTTTCTTCAAAAGGATATAACAAACAAGCAAAAATGAAATCTTCTCAATTAGAAGAACATTTATTTGAACTTTCACAAGAGGGAGAAATTCCAATTTTATGCGATACTTCCCCTTGTACTAAAAAAATGCTTGAAAGTTTTAAAAGAAATTTGAAAATATATGAACCCATTGATTTTACGCTAGAAGTATTAAGTAAGCACTTAACATTTAGCCCAATTGATGATGCTATTGCTATTCATACTACGTGTTCCTCAAGAAAAATGGGTTTACATGAGAGTTTTATCAAACTTGCTAAAATGTGCTCACATGATGTGACAATACCCCCTGATGTAAAATGCTGCGGTTTTGCAGGAGATCGAGGTTTTGATTTTCCTGAATTAAATGAGGCTGCATTAAGAACCCTAAAACCATCTTTGAAAAAAGATATTAAATATGCTTTTTCAACATCAAAAACATGTGAAATAGGCCTAAGTGAGTATTCTGGAATCGATTATAATTCTATTTTATACTTAGTAAATAAATGTACTACAGCAAGAGTTTAGAAGAAAATTAAAGATAAAATAAAAAGTATTTTTTATGCTTTTTATTTTTATGCTCATTTGCATCTTATTAATTAGATAAATTTACCAATATTTAGATAAAATATGTGCTTTAAAAAGGATATATATATGCACAAAATTTTTCTAAGCCTTATTTTTTTAAGTGTTTACTCTCTTGCTGGGCTAATAAATGCCGTTGCCGTAAAAATAAATAACGATGTAATTACACTTTTTGATATTGATCAAATAGTACTTGAAAAAAATATAAGTAAAAACAATGCAGTAACTTACCTTATTGATAAAGCTTTATTTGCTCAAGAAATTAAAAAACAAAATATTTCTGTTGATATTTTTGATACAAACAAATATCTGGAAAAATTAGCAGCTGCTAATGGTATGGATTTATATAATTTTAAATCACTAATAAAACAAAAATATAAAAACCAAAGTATTTTTGATGATGAAATTAAAGAACGTATCTTAAAAGAAAAATTAACACAAAGTTTATTAAGAGGTAATTTAACAGTTGCAACACAAGAAGATATGAAATTGTATTATGACAATAATCAAAACCAATATCAATCTTCTGTTTCATATGAAGTAATTCAATATGCAAGTAAAAATAGAAGAGCCTTACTTTTAACTAAAAAAAACCCAATGGCACTTATAAAAGAGCTTAAGAAAAAAGAAGTTACGCTGGAAAATTCAAAATTAAGTTCACAAATAAAGTATATTCTTAATGAAACAAAAGCAGGAGAGTATACCTCTATTTTCACAGCGAATAAACATTATGTAATGTTATATATCAAAAAGAAAAATGGTCTTAAAACTCAAAATTTCGAAGAAGTTAAAAGCCTTATTTTTAACCAAATCATGAGTGAAAGAGAAAAAAGATTCTTAGATGAACATTTTAAGAAAGCAAGAATAACAGCTAATATAGAAGTAATAAGATAAAAGGAAATAAATGTTTGAAGTAGTAATAGGACTAGAAGTTCATGCTCAATTAAATACAAAAACAAAACTATTTTGTTCTTGTGCAACCAGTTTTGGAGCAAAACCAAATACAAATGTATGTCCTACATGTTTAGGATTACCAGGAGCGCTTCCTGTTATTAATAAAGAAGCGGTTCAAAAAGCAATACAATTAGGTACAGCAATTAAGTCAAAAATAAATCAAACATCTGTTTTTAATAGAAAAAATTACTTTTATCCTGATTTACCTTCTGGTTATCAAATTTCACAATTTGAAGTACCTGTTGTTGATTTAGGAGAATTAGTAATTGATTTTCCTGATGGAAGAAGTAAAACAATTGGAATTACAAGAGCTCACCTAGAAAATGATGCTGGAAAAAATATTCATGAAAACAATTATTCAAAAGTAGATTTAAACAGAGCAGGGACACCTCTTTTAGAAATAGTTTCAGAACCGGATATGAGATCAAGTGAAGAAGCTATTTTATATCTTAAAAAACTTCATTCAATTGTACGTTATTTAGAAATTTCTGATGCAAATATGCAAGAAGGATCTTTCAGATGTGATGTGAATATTTCTATTAGACCAAAGGGTGAAACAAAACTTTATACCCGTTGTGAAATTAAAAATATGAACTCTTTTAAATTTATTGAAAAAGCAATCAGATTTGAAGTAGCAAGACATATTGAAGCATGGGAAGATGGAGTTCACGCTACTGAAATTGTTCAAGAAACAAGATTATATGATGAAGCAACGGGTGAGACCAGATCTATGAGAGGGAAAGAAGATGCGGCAGAATATAGGTATTTTCCAGACCCAGATTTATTGCCTTTAATTATAAGCGATGAAATGCTTGAAGAGTATTCAAAAATTCCTGAACTTCCAGATGAGAAAAAAGCACGTTATGTAAAAGATTATGGAATGAAAGAATACGATGCTTCTCTTCTTACTTCATCTTTGGATATGGCACGGTTTTTTGAAGAAATGATGACTTCCAACATTAAAGCAAAAAATGCAACTACTTGGTTAAGCGTTGAATTAAAAGCCAGGTTAAAAGAAGGGGTTACCCTTACTAATTCCCCTGTAAATGCAACAAAACTTGCACAATTGGTGCAAAATATTGAGAATGGAACAATCTCAGGAAAAGCAGCAAAAGAAGTTCTTGATTATTTAATGGATAATGATGTTGAAATTGAAGAAGTTATTGATACTCTTGGTTTAAAACAAGTTTCAGATGATGGTGCTATTTTAAAAATTATTGATGAAATTTTAGCTGCGAATACTAATAAAGTGGAAGAATACAAAAGTGGAAAAGAAAAATTATTTGGTTTTTTCGTAGGCCAAACAATGAAAGCTTCTAAAGGAAGTGCAAATCCTGCAAAAGTAAACGAACTTTTAAAACAAAGACTTGCATAAAAAAAATAAAACCCACTCGGGTTTTATTAAGAAGGAAAACAATGCTTAGTACTCAAGCAAAAATAGCTGTAATAGGCGCAGGAAAATGGGGACAAGCTCTACATTGTGCTTTAAGTCATAAACAAGAAGTTTTAATCACTTCAAGAACTCCAAGAGATATTAAAAACTTTACAAACCTTCACGCTGCTTTAGAATGTGAATATCTAATTATTGCCATTCCCGCACAAGAAATATCCAGCTGGTTAAAAAAGAATTTTGTTTTTAAAAATCAAAAAATTCTAGTAGCTTCTAAAGGCATTGAAGCAAATACAGGTAAGTTTTTAAATGAGATTTACAATGAATTTGTTCCAAGCTCACATGTAGCCTATATCTCAGGTCCTTCTTTTGCATCAGAAGTAATGCAAAATTTACCTACTGCTTTAGTAATTAATGCTGAAAAAAAAGATATTTACAATGAATTTTCAACTTTTTTTCCAAGTTTTATTAAAACCTATTATTCTTCCGATGTAATAGGAGCAGAAATTGCAGGAGCTTATAAAAATGTACTTGCAATTGCTTCAGGTGTTTGTGATGGTTTAAAATTAGGGAACAATGCAAGAGCTTCTTTAATATCAAGAGGTTTGGTTGAAATGACACGTTTTGGCCTGGCTTTTGGTGCCAAAGAAGAAACATTTTTAGGCTTAAGCGGCGCTGGGGATTTATTTTTAACAGCAAGTTCTACCTTGAGTAGAAACTACAGAGTGGGATTAGGTTTAGCCCAAAATAAAAGCCTCGATAATATTTTAGAAGACTTAGGAGAAGTTGCAGAGGGGGTAAAAACCTCGGTAGCAATTCAAAAACTATCAGAAGAAAAAAATATTTATACCCCCATTGCTAATGAAGTAAAATTAGCACTAGAAGGAAAGAATCCAAAAAAATCTTTGCAAGACTTATTGGGAAGTTAAATGGAAAATATTCCTTTAATAAATTTATTCTATTCCTTATTTCCACTTTTAATTGTAGGATATTTTTATTATAAATATACGGATAACAAATATGAGATTTTTTATTCAACGCTTAGAATGATTTTACAATTACTTTTAATTGGTTATGGCCTCTTGTTCATTTTTGATAATAAAAACTTAGGCCTTGGTCTTTTAATTGTATTATTTATGTTAGTGGTATCGTGTATGATAATATTAAGAAATACAAAAAATAAAAGTAAAGAACATTATTTCACTATATTTTTAGCTTCTTCTTTATCTTCTTTAAGTAATTTATTTATTGTACTTGTTTTTGTTTTGGAAATAAAAACCTATGAACCAAGTATAATTATTCCTATTGCTGGTATGATTTTTGCGAATACTATGAACTCTGTGTCAATTTGTATTGAACGTTTTGAAAAAGAAATAGAATTAAATTCTTTTATTAAAGCACGAGAATATGCATTTAAGGCTTCTTTAATCCCACAAATAAACTCACTTTTAGCTGTTGGTTTGGTATCATTACCAGGTATGATGACCGGACAAATTTTAGCAGGAATAGATCCTTTAATAGCGGTTCGTTATCAAATTATGATTATGATTATGTTATTAAGTACAGCAGGATTATCAATTATTATCTATTTCGCTTTGATTAAAAGATATAAAATGTATGCCTAACAGCCTGTAAAGATATAGTCTTTGATATACTTTACATTAATCAAATTAAGCTAGACTCTTACTTATACTTAAAAGGAAAAATATGATTAACAAAATACTTTTCATTGTTTTAATTTTATCAGCAAATATTTATGCTAAAAAAGAAAGTTATATGAGTTTAGGAACTACTCCCAAATATCAAAAAAACTTCACCCATTTTGATTATGTTAATCCAAAAGCCAAAAAAGGTGGAACATATAAACAAGCTTCACGTGGCACTTATGATTCTTTTAATCCTTTTATTCTTAAAGGTTTGAGTGCCTCTGGAATTGGATTGTTATACGATACTTTAATGAGTGCAAGTGCAGATGAATCTTCTGTGTATTATCCTTTAATTGCAAAAGAAGTGGAAATTGATGAAAATAATAACTGGGTCATATTTTATATTAATGAAAACGCTCGTTTTTCTGATGGTTCGCACGTAAGGGCAGAAGATGTAAAATTCTCTTTTGATATTTTAATAGAAAAAGGAAGCCCTCAATACAAGAGATATTATTCAGATATTAAAGACGTAGAAGTATTAAATGATTTAAGCGTTAGATTTAATTTCAAAACCAATACCAATAAAGAGCTCCCTGTAATTTTAGTTTCTTTAAATATTATGTCTAAAAAGTTTTGGAGTGATAAAGACTTTATAAAAGCAGACGATACTGTTCCTTTAGGCTCAGGCCCTTATTTAATTGACTCATATAAGTTTGGTAAATACATAAAATATAAACGCAACAAAAACTACTGGGCAAAAGACTTAAATGTTAATCTTGGTTCTTATAATTTTAATAAAATTCAATACGATTATTATAAAGACCAAAGCGTAACACTAGAAGCTTTTAAAGCAGGTGAATTTGATTACAGAGAAGAATACACAGCAAAAACATGGGCAACTATGTATAAAGGTAAAAACTTTGATAATGGCTTAATTAAAACAGAAAACAGAATGCATGAAAACCCACAAGGCATGCAAGCGTTTGGTTTTAATTTACGAAATCCATTATTTAAAAATAAAGAAATACGAAAAGCTATTAATTTGGCTTTTGATTTCGAATGGACCAATAAACAACTCTTTTTTTCCCAATATAAAAGAAGTCAATCTTATTTTGATAACAGTGAATTAAGCTCATCTGGTCTTCCTTCAAAAGAAGAATTACTTTTATTAAATCCTTTAAAAAATCAAATTCCTTCAAGTGTATTTCAAGAAGAATTTAAAACCAATATTACAAAAGGCAGTGGAAAAATAAGAAAAGAATTAAGAGCTGCACTTAAAATTCTTAAAAAAGAAGGTTGGAGTTTTAAAAATAAAGTTTTGGTAAAAGATGGAAAAGAATTTGTTTTTGAAATTTTACTTTACCAGCCCAATTTTGAAAGAGTGGTTCAGCCTTTTATAAAAAATCTCAAAAAAATAGGGATAATAGCTTCTTTAAAAGTACTTGATGCTGTTTCATACAGCAATAAAGTGAAAAACTATGATTTTGATATGATGGTTATTTCTTATCCTGTTTCTTTAAGTCCAGGCAATGAATTAAAATATTTCTGGGGCTCTTTGAGTGCTGATATTAGGGGAAGTCAAAACTATATGGGTATTAAAAACCCTGCAATAGATACATTAATTGATCATGTTATTATTGCAAAAAACAGAAAAGAACTGCTAACTTCTGTTAAAGCACTTGATAGAGTAATGTTAAACAATTATTATGTTATTCCTCAATGGCACAGTTCATCTTATAGAATTGCGTATTGGAATAAATTTAACCAGCCTAAAATTCATCCAAAATACAGTATTGGAATAATGACGTGGTGGTTTAAAGATGAATATTTAAAAGATAAATAATGAGTGCTTATATTCTAAGACGTCTTTTATTTATTATTCCTACTCTCCTAGGAATCATGACTATTAATTTTTTCATTGTTCAAACCTCACCTGGAGGTCCTGTTGAAAAAATGATTTTACAAATACAAGGTGCTGAAGATACTGCTTTAAGTAGAATTGCGGGTTCTTCCCAAGGAGATTTAGTAAATGCAAATTCGAATGAAGGAAAAAACTCTCTGTATCAAGGCGCATCTGGTTTGGATCCTGAACTCATAAAAGACATTGAAAAACTCTATGGTTTCGATAAACCTTTGTGGGAGCGATATTTAATGATGTTAAAGAATTATGCTCTCTTTGATTTTGGAGAAAGTTTTTTTAAAAATGCCTCTGTTATAGAACTTGTAAAAGAAAAACTTCCTGTCTCCATATCTTTAGGTATTTGGTCAACACTTATTATTTATTTAATCTCCATTCCTTTGGGCATAAAAAAAGCCTTAAAACATGGATCTAAATTTGATATTTACAGCTCAACTATAGTCATTTTAGGTTCTGCAATTCCTGGTTTTTTATTCGCCATTTTATTGATTATTCTTTTTGCGGGTGGCAATTATTTGGACCTTTTTCCTTTAAGAGGAATTACCAGTGACAATTTTGATTCTTTGGGATTTTTTGCACAAATCAAAGATTATATTTGGCATATGTTTTTACCCATTATGGCTATGGTTATTGGAGGTTTTGCAACCCTAACCATGCTTACTAAAAACTCTTTTTTGGATGAAATTGGAAAACAATATGTTTTGACAGCACAAGCTAAAGGATTAAGTGAGTCTTCTGTTTTATACAAACATGTATTTAGAAATGCAATGTTAATTATCATTTCAGGTTTTCCAGCCGCTTTTATTTCTATGTTTTTTACAGGCTCACTCTTAATTGAAATTATCTTTTCTTTAGATGGTATCGGGCTTTTAGGTTTTGAAGCTGCTTTGTATAGAGACTATCCTGTAATGTTTGCTACTTTATATATTTTTACGCTTATGGGTTTAGTGGTTTCACTAATATCAGATCTTGTTTATACCTATGTAGATCCAAGAATCAATTTTGAGAAGAATTAAATGCAAAGTATAAGAGATAAAAGAATTGCTGTATTTAAAAGTAATAAAAGGGGCTATTATTCTTTATGGGTTTTTTCTATAATTTTTAGCCTTACTTTGTTTGCTGAATTTATAGCCAATGACAAACCTTTATTTGTTAAATACAACAATGATTATTATATGCCTGTTTTTAATGAATATGCAGAAACCGTTTTTGGCGGAGAGTTTGAGAGTGAAGCAGATTATAAAGACGAGTATGTACAAGACTTAATCAATGAAAATGGGTACTTAGTATGGCCCTTGATTCCTTACTCCTATCACAGTATTAAACTGGACGCTAAAGAGGCTTTTCCCTCTGCACCTAGTTTAGAAAACTACTTAGGAACAGATGACCAAGGAAGAGACGTATTAAGTCGTGTTATATATGGTTTTAGAATATCCATTTTATTTGGTTTACTCTTAACTATTTTTTCATCTATTATTGGAGTAATGGTAGGAGCTGTGCAAGGATATTATGGAGGGAAAGTAGATTTATTAGGTCAGCGCTTTATTGAAATATGGGCAGGTTTACCTACACTTTATTTATTAATGATTTTAGCCAATTATATTCAGCCTTCTTTTTGGTGGTTACTGGGTTTATTGCTTCTTTTTTCTTGGACAGCACTTGTAGGCGTTGTACGTGCAGAGTTTTTACGTGCACGTAATTTTGAGTATGTAAAAGCAGCCAGGGCTTTGGGTCAGAGTGATTTTAATATTATGAAAAAACATATTTTGCCCAATGCGCTTATTGCAACCCTAACCTTTATGCCATTTATTTTATCAGGAAGTATAACCACACTTACTTCTTTAGATTTTTTAGGCTTTGGACTTCCAGCTGGAAGCCCTAGTTTAGGGGAGTTATTAGCCCAAGGTAAAGCCAATATGCATGCGCCTTGGTTAGGAATCTCTGCTTTTGTTGTTTTATCACTACTTTTATCTTTATTAGTATTCATAGGCGAAGCGTTTAGAGATGCCCTAGACCCTAGAATTGCACAAGGCACATAATGGAAAATATTCTAGAAATTAAAAATTTAAGCATGCAAAGTGATGTTGATATTTTAAAAAATGTTAGCATCAAGATTAAAAAAGCCCAAACATTAGCTTTAGTGGGGCAAAGTGGTAGTGGTAAATCCATGCTGGCCCATGCCATTTTAAACTTACTTCCAAGAGGCGCAAATTTTAAACTACAAGGAGAAATTTCTTTTCAAGATAAAGATATTCTAAGTTTAAAAAAAAGTGAGCTTGAAAAATTAAGAGGCAAAGAAATTTCAATGATTTTTCAAGAACCAATGACGGCCCTAAATCCTTTGCACAAAATAAAAGCGCAAATAGAAGAAATCATTTATACCCACAATTTAATTTCTAAAAGCGAACTTTCCAAAAGGGCTATTTCTTTATTGGAAAAAGTAGAATTACATAAATATGGGAATTTAGAAAAAATTGCTTCTTCTTATCCTCATGAACTAAGTGGAGGTCAGCGGCAACGAGTAATGATAGCTATGGCAATAGCTAATAAACCCAAACTATTAATTGCAGATGAACCAACAACTGCACTAGATTTGACCATACAGTATCAAATTCTAAACCTTCTTAAAAAACTACAAGAAGAAGAAAATATGAGCATTTTATTAATCACTCATGATTTAAATGTGGTAAAAAAATATGCCGATTATATTTATGTGATTAATGAAGGTGAAATACTTGAGCATAATAACAATAAAGAATTATTTTTAGAACCCAAACATGCTTATACAAAAATGCTTTTAGAAAGTACCTTAAGTCCCAACCCTTATGTAAAAAAAGATCAAGTAAGCATTCTTAGTATTAAAAACTTGTCTGTAAACTTTCCTATTAAAAAGGGAATATTCAAACGTGTGGTTGATAACTTTATAGCAGTAGATAATATTAGTTTTTCCCTTTTAAAAGGCGAAAGTTTTGGAATAATAGGGGAGAGTGGTTCTGGAAAATCTACGCTGGCTCAGGCTATTTTATCTTTGCAAGACTCAAAAGGTGAAATTTATTTTTTAAATAAAAATATAAAAGACTTAAGCAAAAACGACTTAAGAAATATGAGAGCAGATATGCAAATTGTTTTTCAAGACCCTTTTAATTCTTTAAATCCAAGAATGAGTGTTTATGAAATTATATCTGAGGGTTTAGATATTCATACAAAATTAAATAAAGAAGAAAAAGAGCAAAAAGTAATTGATATTTTAAAAGAAGTTTCTTTAGAAAAAGAGTCTATGAATAAATACCCTCATGAGTTTTCAGGAGGACAACGCCAAAGAATAGCAGTTGCTAGGGCCCTCATATTAGAACCCAAACTTCTAATTTTAGATGAGCCAACATCAGCACTTGATAGACAAGTACAGTTTCAACTGCTTGAGCTTTTAAAGTCTTTGCAAAAAAAATACAAACTTACTTATATTTTTATTTCTCATGATTTAGAAGTAATTCAAAGTATTTGTAATCAAGTTGCTGTTATGAAAGAAAGTAAATTTGTCGAAATAAACGAAACTACTTCTTTATTTACAAATCCGCAGCATGTTTATACCAAAGAATTAATTCAAGCTTCTTCGTAGCTCTTGTTTTTTTTGTGTATTTCACCCCATAAATAAAGGCTTTTTAAAATAGGTTTTAAACTTTCTCCATAAGAAGTCAAAGAATACTCTACTTTGGGAGGAACTACAGGATACACTTTTCTATTTACCAAACCATCGTTTTCCAATTCTCTTAGTTTTTGAATTAACATTTTTTGTGTGGTTCTTGGCATTAATTTTTGCAATTCATTGAAACGTTTTGTTTCTGCGCGTAAATACCACAAAATTAATATTTTCCACTTTCCTGCTAACACATCAAGAGCTGTTTCAACAGGGCATTTTTCAATTATTTCTTCACTAATCATTTTTTTATTCATAATAGTCCTAAATTACGCATGGTATCTAAAAAGATAGTACCTTACTTAAAAGTATGTTCTTGTTATTATAGTCTATTTAGGCTAAAGTGTAAAGAGAGAGATAACAAAGGACAGACATGAAAGCATTTGTAGTAAAAGAAATTGGCGAGCGAAAATATTCGGCTAATTTAACAGAGATAGATAAACCAAAGATTAAAGAAGAAGAAATTTTAATTAAAACGACCTATAGTTCTTTAAATTATAAAGATGCATTAAGCTCACAAGGGAATCCAGGAGTAACAAGAGTTTTCCCTCATGTTACAGGAATTGATGTAGCTGGAATTGTAGAAGAATCAAACAGTTCTACGTTTCAAATAGGTGATGAAGTTATAGTTACGGGTTATGATTTAGGAATGAATTCTAATGGGGGACATTGTGAATTTGTAAGTGTTCCTGCTTCATGGGTTGTGCCTAAACCTAAAAATATTTCTTTAAGAGACTTAATGATTTATGGAACAGCAGGATTAACAGCTGCTTTAAGTGTAAATGAAATCCTAAGGCATGGAGTTACACAAGGAAAAGTTATTGTTACAGGAGCAACAGGTGGAGTTGGAAGCATTGCTGTATCAATTTTGGCAAAACTTGGTTTTGAAGTAACTGCAATATCAGGAAAAGAAGACAAAATTTCTTATTTGAAAAAATTAGGAGCAAAAGAAGTCATCTTGCGAAAAGATTTTGACATTGAAAATAAAAAACCAATGATGAGAGAAACCTATATTGCTGTTGTAGATACTGTTGGAGGAAATATTCTAGCAGAAGCATTAAAACAAATAAAATACGATGGTATTGCTACATGTTGTGGATTAACATCTTCTTTTAAATTAAATACCAATGTTTTTCCTTTTATTTTAAGAGGCGTAAGACTTATTGGAATTGATTCAGTAGAAGCAAATATAGATAAAAAAATACAGGCTTGGGAAAAAATATCAAATTCTTTTAAAATTGAATTAGAAGAATTGGTAAATGAAATTTCTCTTGAAGAAATTAAAGATGCTTATGAAAATATTTTAAGCTCAAAAGCAGTCGGTAGATATTTAGTTAAAATATCTTAAAAAGAGTATTTTGGGTAAAAAAGTTCTTTTTTACCCAAAATTTTAATTTAGCAAATAATATTTTTAGTTCATTACACAGTTTGCATTAGGACTTAAATTAATACTTACATCTGCATTTAAAGCATAATCTTTTCCCCAATCATGGAGGTCTTCTAAGATTGGAATTAATTTCTCTCCATGTTTTGTTAGTTGGTATTCAACTTTTGGAGGGATTACTGGATGTACAATACGCTCAACTATTCCCACATCTTCAAGTTCTCTTAACTGCTGGGTTAACATCTTTTGAGATATCTTTGGAATAGATTTTTTTAATTCACCACTTCTTTTGATTCCATTTTTAAGAGCCCAAAGAACCATACTTTTCCACTTTCCACCAATAATATCAGTTGAAAATTGGAAATAACAGCTGTAATGTTTTTTCTCCATGTCTATCCTTTGGCATATAATACAGCTATTTTACTTATAGGAACCTTTTGGTATCTATAATACTTAATCGTTCGTACTTGACAAAAAGTTTCTTTAATGATAGAATTGCGTCAATAAATTAATATATAAAAAAAAGGACTAAAAAATGGGTAAATATATAGAATTAACAACAGGTAATTTTGAAGATACAACAAAAGAAGGAGTTTCTTTAGTTGACTTTTGGGCACCATGGTGTGGGCCTTGTAGAATGATTGCTCCAGTAATTGAAGAATTAGCGGAAGAATTTGAAGGTAAAGCAAAAATTTGTAAAGTAAATACTGATGAAGAACAAGATTTATCTGTTAAACATGGAATCAGATCAATTCCTACTATTTTATTTATGAAAGACGGAGAAGTAGTTGATACTATTATTGGTGCAACTTCTAAACAAGCATTAAGCGAAAAACTTAATTCTTTATTATAATATTTTATAAAAAGGGCATTGTCCCTTTTTATTTAAAAAAGACTACTAATAATACTACTTCTAGTACTACCATTTTAAACAAAAAACAACAGTAAATTTATCACATTCATTAAGAGTTCTAATAATAAATTTGTTAAAATATCTTTAACATAAGAATACATAGGAAAAAGTATGAAACAATTTTTAGAAGAAGCAAAAAAAACTTCTCATCACATAGCTACTTTAAGTAGTGAAATCAAAAACAAAGTTTTACTTGAAATGGCAGATGCTCTTATTGAACACTGTGATTATATTGTTAATCACAATGTAATGGACATGGAAGAAGCAAATGCAAATAATTTAAGTAAAGATATTCTAGAGCGGCTCTTGTTAACAGGGGAGAGAGTACAAGGTATGGCAGAAGCTATAAAAGAAATAGCTGCACAAAAAGAACCTGTAGGAAGACTCTTAGATGGTTGGAAAACAAAAGATGATTTAAACATTCAAAAAGTATCTATTCCTATTGGTGTAATTGCTATTATTTATGAAAGCAGACCCAATGTAACTTCAGATGCAGCAGCTTTATGTTTTAAAGCAGGGAATGTGTGTGTTTTAAAAGGGGGTAAAGAAGCTATTCATTCTAATAAAGCCATAGCAAATATTCTAAGATCAGTATTAGCTAAAAATAAGATAAGTGAAAATGCTATTTCTTTAATTCCTGATTACTCAAGAGAAAGCGTAGCAGAACTTATTAAAGAAGATAAGTATGTAGATTTGGTTATTCCAAGAGGGGGAGCTGAATTAATTAAATTCATTTCTCAAAATGCTACTGTTCCTGTGATCAAACACGATAAAGGTTTATGCCATACTTATATTGACAAAGACTCCAATCATGATAAAGCAATAGATATAGCGCTAAATGCAAAATGCCAAAGACCTGGTGTTTGTAATGCAATGGAAACACTCTTAGTACATACAGATGTAGCTCCTTATATCTTGCCTCCTTTATATGAAGCTTTTGTAAGAGAAGGGACAGAACTTAAAGGTTGTGTTGAAACAAGAAGACATATAGATATTCAGTGCGCAGAACACGAAGATTACGATACAGAGTACTTAGCCAATATTTTAAATATAAAAGTAGTAAACAATTTAGATGAAGCTATTTTTCATATCAATAAATATGGTTCAGGACATTCAGAAGCCATTTTAAGTGAAAATTACAATACAGTAAATAAATTTTTAGATGAAGTAGATGCAGCGTGTGTATACGCCAATGCAAGTACACGTTTTACAGATGGTGCCGCTTTTGGATTGGGTGCAGAAGTAGGTATTTCTACTTCTAAACTTCACTCAAGAGGCCCAATGGGAATCAATGATTTAACTACATTTAAATACAAAATTTATGGAAATGGTCAAATAAGACAATAAGATTTATCTTATTGTTGCGAAAATGCTAATTTAATCGCAATAGAATACAAAACAAAAGACGTAAGATAATTTAATACTTTAGAAAAACTCTTTTTCTCTAAGAGTTTTTTTCCAAAAATATGTGAGATAAAACCTATGGATGAAAAAACAAGCACAGTAACACATAAAAAGATAAAGCCCAAAAGTATCATTTGATTCGTTATACTTAAAGCAAGATTTGCATTTACAAATTGAGGTAAAAAAGCCAAAAAGAAAATAGAAACTTTTGGGTTTAATATATTCATTATGAAACCCTTGAAATATAAGCTTCTTAATTCTTTGTCTTCATTTATAGAAGATAATTCCAAAACATCATTTCTATGAATAAAAGCCTGTGTTGCAATATAGAATAAATATCCTGCACCTACATATTTTAAAATATCAAAAGCCATAGGTGAGCTTTGAAAGATTACAGCTACCCCTAAAGCAGCAGCAAGAGTATGAAATACAACCCCAGAAGCTAAACCTAAAGTAGTAACAAAAGCTGCTTTTTTCCCTTTTGTAATACCAATTGTCATAACATAAACATTATCAGGTCCAGGAGAAAAAGCTAAAAGAATACAAATTCCACCAAAAACAAGTAAATTAATAATTTCCACATAAATCCTTTTAAAAAATCATTATACAATTTTGAAGATTGAATTATAATTATAAAAAATTCCTAAAACTCTAATCACATTTACATTCATCTTTTGATATAATTTGTAAGAAAAATACAAGGGACAATATGATCAATAAATCAATATTTAGAGAATACGATATTAGAGGAATTGTTGGAGATGATTTAAATGAACAAAGTGTAAAACTCATTGGATATTTTTTAGGTTTAGAAGCGATTAAACAATGTAAAAGTAAAAACCCAACTATTGCAATAGGTTATGATGCAAGAACGCACTCACCTTCTTTATTTGCTTATCTTACTTCTGGTTTTAACAAAGCAGGATGTCAAGTTTTAGGCATGGGAATGGTTGCAACTGGGGTTAATTATTTTGCCTGTTATCAAGAATTTGATGGCAAAAAACCTGATGCCTCAGTAATGATTACAGGAAGCCATAATCCAAGTCCTTATAACGGTTTTAAAATCACTATCAACAATGCACCTTTCTTTGGAGAAGATATTACAAGCTTAGGTAAAATAATGATAGAAAATGAGAATATGGAAATAAAAGACAATACATCCTTCAAAAAAATTGATGTTATTTCTATTTATGTTTCTTATATGTTAAATCAATTTCCGCATTTAAAAAAGATGAAAAACAGACTTTTTTTTGATTGTGGTAATGGCGTAGCAGATACAGTATTAACTGAAATTTTAGATAAATTAGAATTAAATTACAAAGCAATTTATACCACGCCTGATGGAACCTTTCCCAATCATCACCCAGATCCAAGTGAAAAGAAAAATATTCTAGAAGTATATAAAGCCCTTGAAGGTGAATTTGAATATGGTTTTGCTTATGATGGAGACGCAGACAGAATTGCCTTTTTGACCCCTTCTAACAATGTTAAAGGTGATATTCTTGCTTTATTATTTGCAACAACTATGGAAAACCCTGTAATTGTAGGCGAAGTTAAATGTACACAAATAATGTATGACATCATTAATAAAAAAGGAAGTGCTCATATGTACAAAACAGGGCATTCCAATTTAAAAGTAAAACTAAAAGAACTGAATGCAGATATGGCAGCAGAAGTATCAGGACATATTTTCTTTAATGACAGATACTACGGTTTTGATGATGCAATTTATGCTACTTTACGTATATTAGAACTTATTTTAAATGGTATGAATATTGATGAAGAAATAGCAAAACTTCCCACTGTTTATTCAACAGAAGAAATGAAAGTAGAAACAAGCGATGAAGAAAAGTTTCTTTTAATGGATAAAATTAAAGAATTGTTAGAAAATCCTCCTTCATCTTTGCCTAAAATATTAGATATTATTGATATTGATGGGGTAAGAGTAAACTTTGAAAAGGGTTGGGGATTAGTTAGAGCTTCTAATACTACACCCGTACTAGTAACAAGATTTGAAGCTTCAAGCATTGAAGCCTCAAAACTTTATGAAAAAGAATTGATGAAAATAATAAGTTTTGCAAAAGAAAGTATTAGAAAAAAATAACTCTAAATAAAAGAAGATAAAAACAGTGTTTTTATTTTCTTTTATTATCTACTAAACGAACCGATTGAGAAAGCCATTTATCACTTTCAATTTGACCGCTAATATTTAAATAAACTTCCACCCATTCTTGGTTTCGTGAAGACCACTTAGCAATTTGATCAAAATGGAAAATACCCAAATCATTTAATTCATTCTCTAAGTCTGAATCAATACCATTAATCTCTTTTAGGTCATCTTTACCACGAGGTCTAGGGACTCCTAAGATTTGAGGTTTATTGTAGATATTACCTTGCTGCTTAAAAATAGGATTAAGCCTTGAACCTCTTAGAGGAGCACGTGATCGACCAAACAAATAACCAAAATAAAAAGTTATACTTGAACATATAAACAAAGACAGTAATATATTTATAATTGTATAAGCCACACTTATTCCTTTATGATATTAAATTCAACTCTTCGGTTAACAACCGAATAACCATTTCCATCGTTTTTAACAATAGGTTTGCTCTCGCCATAACCTTTTGCACTTACTCTGTTTTCATCCAAACCATACTCTATTAATTTATTTTTAACAGAAGATGCTCTTTTTTTAGAAATATCTAAATTAAAAGCTTCTTCCCCTTTTGCATCGGTATGTCCAGCAACTTCTATCTTAATATTTTTATATTCATTTAACAAATTTGCGATTATTTTAATGGTTTTTTCACTCTTAAGTGTGACATCAATACTTAGTCTTTTAAAGATAATTTTATTATTTTTAATAATTAAATTGATTTTTTCTTGAATTTCTTTTGCAGAAATTTCTATTTCTTCATTTTTTTTGATTTCTGTATTGACGGCAAGGGGTTTTTCCAAAGGAGTAGAAAGAATTTCTTCTTCTTTTTCTTTTTCAATAATATCATTTTGTTTTTCGTCAAGAACTTTTTCTTTAAGTTCTTTTTCAAGCTCTACGTTATCATCTATAATTATTGTTTTTTCTTCAATTATTACTATTTTTTCTAGGACTTGAGGCTCCTCTTTATCGGAACTAAACGTAGTTATAAAAGAAGTTTCACTTACTTCTTTTATAACATTTGAGATTCTGTCTTTAAGTGTTGTTTCATCTTCAAGTACATGATATTTAAGTTCATTGTATATGCAAAATACTGCAACAAAAATCCAAACAATAATTAATAAAAATATTTTAGAAGGAGAGGACATGATTAGCCTTTTTTAAACTTTAATTATTATATCTTATTTTCTAATATTTCTCACAAAAATAATACTCATTATTGGAATATATAATTATTTAATAAAATATATCTGTAATTTATACCACTATTATAGGGAATAAATGAAATTCATAATATTATTTAATTACATGTTCTAATTTATCTAACTCTTGAGGTCTGGAATAAAAATAACCTTGAGAGAAATCAATTCCCAAATCAATTACAATTTCTGACAGCTCTTTTGAAGAAACAAATTCCGCAATTGTTTTAATATTATTCTCTTTTGCAAAACGAACAATGGTTTTTACAAGTGTTTTATTATTATTTGAATCCAATAAGTTTTCAATTAAACTACCATCGAGTTTAATATAATCAGGTTGTAATTTTAAGATATAAACCCAATTGGAATAACCAGAACCAAAGTCATCAATAGCAAGTTTACATCCATATTCTTTAATTCTTTCTCTAAAACTCAGTAACTCCTCATAAGAACCGATGTTTTCTGTTTCTAATATTTCTATGGTTAAACGCGAAGCTGTTTCTTGGTTGTTTTCAAGAAGTTCATAAAAAAAGCTTAAAATTTCTGGGTTATGAATATCAATATAAGAAAAATTCACAGAAAAATTAAAGCTGGTATTTGAAAAATCATCAAAGGCTTTTTGAATAATAGATTTTGTGATTTCAGGATAGAGTTTAAACTTTTTAGAAAGTTCTATAAAATGAAAAGGAGAAATAAGCTCTTGATTTTTTTTCCTTATCCTTGCCAAGGTCTCGTATTTAAAGACTTTTTGTGTTTTGTTATTTACAATAGAGTGATAAACAGGAATAATAGTATTATCAGAAATAGCATCTTTAATTACTTTTAACATTTCTAGGTTATTACTGTTTTCTTTCACATGATCGGCTATGCTTTCAAAAGAAAGAATATATTTTTCAAGATTCTCTTTACACTCTTGCATTGCAATAGAGGCAGTTAACAATTCTGGACTTGTTTGTGAATACGTAATATTTAAACTAAGATGAAGCGCATTTTCTTGGAAAAACAAACATTCATCTTCAAAAGAATTTCTAATATTTTGTGATAATTCTTTTAAGTTTATCCCAGGTTCACACATAAGCCCAAACTCGTCTCCAAAAACTCTGTACAGTTTTAAGCCTGATATCTTTTTTACAACTTTTTCAAGTTTTTTAGCTACTTTAATTAACAAAACATCTGCTTCTCTAAAACCAAAGGTTTTATTAATAGATTTAAAATCAATAATATTTAAAAGAATAACAGAATGTTTATCACTGTTTTTTAAACGGTGTAAAAAAGCTTCTCTATTATTTAATCCTGTTAAATTATCAATCATATAAGCTGTTAATAATAATTTATTATTTTTAGCTAAATCAAAATATTTTTTTATAGCATATACTATACAAACAAAAGCAAGAAGAATGGGGAGAAAAATAAGAATTTTTGAGCCATGAGATTCATATTCCATAACAAAATTAAGTAACAATTCATGGGATTGAGTTGAAATAAAATAAATAAAAAAAGAACTTATAAAAACAAATAACAATAATTCATCAACATACTTCTTATAATTCATAATGCTCCAATATAAAATCACTTCATTATAATGAGATTATTTTTAAAAGTAAATTATATAATCAGCTCTTATATAGGCTATATAGTAACTATATTGTAACTATATAATAATTATTAAATAATTATTTCTGATTTAAGTCCTAAATGAAGTTTTCCATCATAAGTAAATTTACTTTCCTTAAATTCAATATATTCATATTTGTTATATTCATCACCTAAACTTTGTTCATTTCCTTCTCTTGAATTTTTGTATTTTATTCGTTTGCTGTATTCAACAAAAACAAAAGCAGCATTTTCCTCTAGGTTTTTATTATCAACTATCATTGCTTTTAAACGACACCTAGATTCATTTTTTGAAAAATGATCAAAATAAATAAATGCAAGTTGGGACTTGTTGTTTTTATTTCTCAAAGCTAAATAAATACTTTCTTTATAGATAAAACATTTTTCTATCATAATTTCAAGTTTAGTATTTGTAATATTATATCCCAAGATACGAAGTTCTTTTAACAAAACAGAGTCAACATTTAACTTATCTCTTCGTTCCTCTTCCCTCATCAGAAGTTCCTTTATTTTTTTATATCATTGTAAAACCTTTTTACTTAAAAACAATATAATAAAAAAATTTATTTAATGCTCACTTAACAGTTCAATCCAAAAATATTTTATATTTTGCCCTTTTTCTATGTTTTTATGACCATAAGAAATAGAATGAAAGTACAAAATACCCTCTATTTCTTTAAACAAAAGTTCTTTTTCAAAAGGTTTAGTAAAAATCTCTGTAAAAATAACAATTAATTCTTTATTGTCTTCTTCAAAAGTATAAGTAAAATCTCCTAAGTCTAGGAAAGATTCTTGTAAAAAATCTTTTACTCTTTTTTCTATCATCTTTAATCCTCAAATAATAATATATTTAGCAGTGTATATCAAAAAAGCTTAACAATAAGTACACTATTTATAAGTATCTTTTATCTTAATTTCTATTGTATACTAAAAATAAACAATAAACAAAGGGCCAGTATGTACGTTAATCATTTAAAAAAAAGTATCCTTATATTATTACTTACAAGTAATTTATTTTCTCAAGAAACAAGCAAAATATTACATAGCAAAGATATCTCAATAAGCATCTATAACAATAATCTTGCCATGATAAATGAACACAGAAGTATAAACTTAAAAAAAGAGGGAAAACAAACACTTATATATGAAGGCATACCTTCTTCTGTTATATTTGAATCCATTATTCCTACTTTTTCAAAAAAAACCATTTTATATTCCCAAAATTATCATTATGATATTTTATCTTTAAACAAATTACTTCAAAAACACATCAATAAAGAAATCACCTATAAAGTATATTCAAGTGCTTATACCTATAAAAAAGAAAAAGCTATTTTACTTTCTTTAAACCCAATCTTACTTCAAAAAAACAATGAAATTATTTCAGGTATTAAAAACAGCGATATCATTTTTGATTCACTTCCAAAAGATTTGCTTACAAAACCTTCTCTTATTTGGAATACAAAATCAAAAAAAGGTCTGCAAAACATAGAATTAAATTATCTTACACGTAATATTTCGTGGAAAAGTGATTATATTTTAAAACTGGATAAAACAAATTCTCTTTCCGCTTGGATTACTATTAATAATAATTCAGGAAAATCCTATGAGAATGCAAATATTTACGTAATAGCAGGAGAAGTACAAACAAATGCACCTAAAATAAACTTACAAAGAAGATACAAATCAATGGCACTCATGGAAAGTTCCCCTGTAGTTTCGCAAAAAGAGTTTGCGGGGTATCATTTGTATAAAATACCTTTTAAAGAAAGCATAAACAATAAAGAAAAAAAACAAATCAATTTTATTAATAAACAAAATTTAAAAATAAAAACAAAAGCACAAAGTAAAAATTCAATTTATTTTCATGCATTTAATAAAATTCCTAGTAACAAACTCTCTCATATTATCGAACTTAATAATACAAAAAACGATGGTTTGGGTATACCTTTGCCAAAAGGAACAATTAGGGTGTACAAAAAAGATGAAACATTGTCTCATTTTATCGGTCAAAGTAGTATAAAACACACTTCTCTTGATGAAAAAATCTCTATTAATATTGGTAAGTTTTTTGATATCTCACAAGAAATCAACCAAACAGCGTTTAAACGAACAAAACGTTATATTAAAAGCTCTTATATAAGAAAAATTGAGAATAAAAGCAATACAAAAAGATTGATAGAAATAAGAGAACAGTATAACTCATCAAATGTCAAAAATATTGATATAGAACATAATTGCAAAAATAATTGTTCTTTTAAAAAAGATGCTTTGTATTCTTATATTTATACTATAGAATTACCTAAAAAGAGCTCGTTTAACCTAGAGACACAGTATGAACTTACGTATCAAAGCTCATTTAACTAGAGTGTAAAGGCTTAAAAAAAGCCTTTAACTCTAATTCTTAATTAGAGAAAAAAAGATACTGTGATAAACTAGATAAATAAAGGATATACAATGAAAATGCTCATTAAATTTGCACGTTTCTTTTTTATTGCTTTGGGACTTGTTTTAGTTTTACAATAAAATAAAACTTATTTATCTAAAGTTCATCCAAATCAGCTAGTTTGAGAGGCCAAGCTTTATTAAAAAGATGTTTATTTAACTCATCTTTAATATGCAAAGGAATAACAACGGACTTCTTTTTGTCATGGTCAAAATGAATTAAAATACCCTTACTTGTTGTACACAAATGTTTGTTCTGATACACAGCATGGGTTAAATGAAAAGAAGAATTTCCTATTTTTTCAAGCGCTGTTTTTATAATAACTTCTTTTCCATAATGCACTTCAGCTAAAAAATCATAAGAACTGTGAGCCATAATTAAATTCCATTTTTTTGCATTTAAAGAAGGAATGAATATTTTATAAATTGAATCTCTGGCTGCTTCAAACCAAATTCCATACGTATTATTGTTTATATGCCCTAAAGCATCTGTTTCAGAAAATCTTGGGTTTATTGTATCTGTGAACATGTTTCTCCAATATTATTTTGCATAGTTTAACTAAAAAGTTTTATGTACAGATTAAATAAAACATGCGCATAAGAACTTATTATTTAAAATAAATACTTTCAACTTTGTTTCTGCCTGCATTTTTTGCTTTATACAATAACTCATCTACTTTTTTATACATTTCATCTGGTGATAATACGTTATTTGTACCAAAAAGAATGGCACCTGCCGATATAGTAACATACTTGGATATATTGTTTTTTTTGTGTGGAATGTGTAAAGCTTCAATATCCCTAATAAAACTCATGGCAAAACTATTTAAAGCAGCCATATCTTCTTGATAACTTAGAATAATAAACTCTTCTCCCCCAATTCTAAAAGCATAATCATTTGAGCGTTTTGTATGAGAGATAATTATACTTGCCACTTTTCTTAGTGCATGGTCACCTTCTTGGTGGCCATAAGTATCATTATATTTTTTAAAATAATCAATATCCAACATTATAATACTTAACTCTTTATGTTCTCTTTTTGCTCTATTAATCTCTTTTGAAAAAATCATTTCAAAATAATTTCTATTATATAAAGAGGTTAAAGTATCCGTAATAGAGACTTTTTCTATTTGTTTTTTATCTGAAATATTTGTTAATAAAATAGTAAACTTTTCTAAAATAAACTTATCGTTAAACTCTGGGAGAACCTCAATTTCATACCAAACATCTTCTTCTTCTATTGTAATTGGTATTTCACCTTTATAGTGTTTCCCAGAATATATAGTATTTTCAAAATTGAGGAAATGTGATTCATTGGTAAAAAAGTACTTGTTTTCACTGTTAAGTATTTTTTCTTTTTTCGTATGCAATACATAACATAAAGCACTGCTAATTGAGAGTATTTTTTTATCAAGAGACATGTTAGATGTCAAAATATTTTGATCAATTAGATTTAACTGTTTTTGATTGTTTTTATTGTTTTTTAAAAGCGTACTAACCACGTACATAACAATCAGGGTAGCTAGAAAAAAAGTTGCCACAAATACCATAATTATTTGCTCCAAAGGCTCATCTTTTAAGGACAGTTCATAATATTCATTGGCTTTATTAAAAGCAAAACTTTTAAGCACATCAATTTGTTTATATAAATCATTTATATGTTTAGCACCTTTGCCTTTAGTAATATCTATGGCTTTTTCTAATTTGTGTTGATAAATAAGAAAGATAACTTCTTGCCGTATAACTTTCCACTCTTTAAAAGCTTTGAAAGAAACATCAATGTCTTCTTTTTTTCCTAAGTATCTCAAATAAATCAGATCAAATTCTTTATAAACCTTACTTTCTTCTTCTTGAATAGCTTCAATGATTTTTAACAGTTCTAAAGGATTTTTAATGACAACACTTATTTCTTTACTTTGATGAAAAGAATATTTCGTAAGAACTACATCTTTCATATTTCTGTGCATCGTAATAATGGAGGTTTGAATATTTGCAATAGCATTGCTTACACTAAAAGGGTGGGTATACATCTTTTGTGTATGAGCATTTAACTTTTTAATCGTTGATATCGTAAAAAAAGCACTTGCCAGTGCAAAAAGAAAAATGATTGCAAAACTAAAGAATATTTTGTTGATGTTCATGCTTGCTCCTTGTATCGTAAGAGAGGTTTTATTTTTGTAACATATAAAATTATATCTCTATACAAAGAAAAAAGAATTGATTTAAAACATTGAAAATAGGGGAAAATATGGATATTTTATTATCCAATAAATATTCTAAAGTGTAATAAATTCCACTTCTAAAAAGTAAGTAAAAAACCAGTATTTTTTATCGTTCTATCATCATAAAAATATCCACAGTAAATTCTGTTTACAGAGCAAAAAGTACCAAAAACACTTTGTTTGAGCTCTTAAATAACAATAACTTCAATCATTAATTATTACAAAACAGAGATTTATTCTTAGGGACAAAATTTTATAGGGTGAATTTAAATCGCTTTATTTATAGAATATATTTTATTAAGAGCTCATTTATTATTGGAAGAATAGATAAAAACAATAAAAATCCCATTGTATAATTAAATATTCTGTGATGTTTGTTATTTTTAAGAACTTTCTTTAATTTACTTCCAAAAATCAACCATATAAATACACTGGGAAAAGCCACAAGGAAAAAGATAAAAGCTATTAAAAAAACTTGCGAATAAATATTCGAAGAAGCGTTCGTATAAGCAGAGATTGCACCAGCTGCTACAACCCATGCTTTGGGATTAAGCCATTGAAAAATAAAAGCCTGTACAAAAGTCATTGCTTTTGATTTTTTGCTTTTAAAAGAAGCTTTTGCTGATGTGGATATTTTATAGGCTAAAAAAAGCAAATATAAAACACCTGTGATTTTTATTATTTCATGTAAAAAAGTGTATTTTTCAAAAATAAAACCAAGACCTAAGCCTAAAAGAATTACCATGATAGGAAAACCAAAACAGATACCAAAAACATGGGGAAGGCTGTTTTTAATTCCATGGTTAAGGCCTGATGCCATTATCATTACAGTATTTGGTCCTGGGGTTATGCTAGAGCTTAGGGCAAAGATAAAAATACTTATGATTAATTCCACTGTTTTCCTTTTATTATTAAAGATTATATTAGAAGAGTTTTAAAGTCTATTGAAATAGCAGAAATAAAAGTACAAAGGAATATTTTGAGCATATCAAAATATATAAAAACTTTATTTACAATAAGTGTAATTATTAAGATGACTATAAGAAATATCTGTTATAATTCGAGTCTTAGATGCGTTAATGCATATTTAGATTAATTTCTAAATATGTGTTAATATATTACTTAAAATACAAAATCCATTTTTTATTAACTTACAAACATTTTCAATCCAACTAAATACATTTCACTATAATCAATCAATAGACTATAATTTACTTTTTAAAAATAAAATATATTTATGATAATAATTTAGAAGTAATTTTCATATTCTTTTATGTGTCTGGTTTTTAGAGCTCATGTAAAGCTGAAGCTATACGCTCCTTACTTTTCTTTATTGAAAGAAACGTAACAAAAGAAGCAACTGCCAAGTTGTTGAAGACCTCCGGTTGCCCTCGCTTGTTATTTATTGTTTCTGCCTTGCGGAACTCCCTAAAACGTGCGTTAAAGCACCTTTCTTAACGGTCACACAGTCCTCATGCTGTTTCGAAACAATAAATAAACACTCGGCTTCAACAAAGGCAGGATTACCGCTCCACATTTTACTTTTAAATGTTTTCTCTTTTTAAATATATTCAAAAGAGTAAAGAGTACAGAACATATATTAAGTAAAATAATCTTTCCTTGGGCTCTTCCCCTGACTTTGAGAAAGCTAAATATTTTTATTTTTTAGCGGAAAAAGGTGAAAACTGTCTGAGCGTTAGAAATGTGCTCTTTAGCACATTTTAGTGAGTTTTTGAACCTAGCTAACAAATAAAAATATTTAGGAACCCGAAGGGCTTTATCAATGTGTCAGTTGCTTCTTTTTGTTTCTTTTTCTTACAATTAAGAAAAAGAAAAAAGCGCAAAGGTCACTTTGTATGAGCTCGTTAAAAATACAATAGTACGTTTCATTTGGTACCTTTTGAAACAATCAAATAATACTTTAATCTTTTTGGAGAATAAATAAAGGTGCCTCTCCCTCCATTCCTGAAGTTACAACTCTTAAGTTAAAGTTATCTATTATTTTACTATCAATAGGTATTGCATTAAAAACTTCTATTTTTATACAATTACTCATAAGAAACATAGCGATATAAGTATTATTCTCTTCATTTTCATTTTTTTTAATCATCCACGTATTTTCTTTGTTTATTACAATACGAGAAAAGTAATTCTTTTTATAAAATTCTTCTATATTAAATTTTAACTCTTCCCACTTTATAATATTGTCCGATTCATATACTATAAGATTTCTTTTTTCATTATCTTTTGGATTATCTTCTTCAATTTTTTTAGATTTAGTAAACAAGTAAATTGAAATAACTATTAGAATAATAATTTCAATAAAATTATACAATGGAATATCAGTAGTTATTATAAACCTAATAAAACTAATAAATGCTGATAATAAAAATAATATTGCGAAAAATTTATATTTATTTTTTCCATCTTTCATATTCACACTAAATCCTTTTTATTAAAATTATTATTGTATATTCTATTATACGAGGGGTATAACAAAATAAGTATACTTATGATAATCCTTAGGAGTTATTTTATATTCTCCTATTATTTTAAGGTCAAGGCGGTATTTGTATTTTAGAGAGGAGCCTACTAAAGTAGGTAAGTTCCTAAAATTTAAATGCCAACGCGGAGATTGGCATAAAAAAATATTAGAAAATATTCTTTTTTTAGAAATCGTCGAAGTCGATGCTTCCTTTTGAATAATTAACTACATTTCCTTCAAAGAAGTTTGTTCTTTGATCATTAAAACTTGCATATCCATCAACCCATGGAATAGGATGTTTTACATTGTATTCTGCTTTATATCCAACAGCTTCAAGACGCTTATCGCCTAAATATTGAATATATTGTTTAATGATTGCATCAGTAAACCCTAGAATTTGTCCTTGTGTTATATAAGAACCCCATTCAGATTCTATTTCAACCGCTTCTCTTACCATCACTCTTACTTTTTCTTCTAACTCAGCAGTAAAAAGCTCAGGTCTCTCTAATCTTGTAGAATTAATCATGTTTTGGAATAATAATAAATGAGTAACTTCATCTCTTTGGATGAACCTAATCATTTGAGAAGAACCTAACATTTTTCCTGATTTTCCAAGAGCATACATAGCTGCAAACCCAGCATAAAAATACATACCTTCTAAAATTTGATTTCCAAACATTGAAAGAACAATACTTTCATCCGTTAAATCTTCTCCTAAAGTAGAAAAGATTTTAGCAATAAAATCATTCTTTTTTTGAAGCATAGGATCGGTTTTCCACATGTCATAAATATCATCCGTATTATCAGATACAGACTCAACCATAACAGCGTATGATTTTGAATGATTCGCTTCTTCATAGGCTTGACGTGATAAAATAGCATTGATTTCAGGTGCAGTAATATACGGATTCATATTGTCCATAATATTATTGGTTTGTAAAGAATCCATGAAAATTAACTGGGCTAAAACAAGATCGTACATTCTTTTTTCAGCAGGCGATAAAAATTTATAATCTTTAGCATCTCCTGTCATTTGTACTTCTTTTGGAAACCAAGTATTGGCTTCCATTACATCCCATAAATTTAAAGCCCATTGATACTTTGCTTTTGTAAAGTTAAGCATACCATCTGGATTTCCTCCAAAGGTTTTTCTCTCACTTAAAGTCTCAGTACTGTGAGGGTTGTAAATTAGTTTTTTTTCAAATTTGCCGTTCATTTGTTTTCCTGTTATCAATTTTATTTTTTTCTACTGTTTCGTCTTTTTATTGACAACCTGAACATTCCATGCTTCTGTCTTCTACATCATTTGCAGCTTCAGGAGATTGGCTTCTTAGGTAGTAGGTTGATTTTAATCCAAGTTTCCATGCCAACATATAAATTTCATGTAAGTATTTTCCACTTGCTTTATCCAAAGACATAAATACATTCGTACTTTGACCTTGATCTATCCATTTTTGTCGCACAGCTGCTGCTCTTATTAAATCTAATTGATCTATTTCAAAAGCAGGTGTATAATATGCCCATGTTTCTGGACTTAGTTTTGGAACAACTACAGGAATTAATCCTGATAAATTCTCTTCAAACCATTTTCTTTTAAATACTGGTTCAATTGTTTGCGTAGTTCCCACTAAAATAGAAATAGATGAAGTAGGAGCAACTGCCATTAAATATCCATTTCTCATTCCATTTGTTTTTACATCTTCTCTTAAAGCATCCCAGTCATATCCACTGTCAAATAAATCTTTATTCAATAAAGCATTTACAGCTTGTGGTGTATGATCATGAGGCATAATACCCTTAGACCAGTTTGAACCTTCAAACGTAGGATAAGCACCTTTTTCTTTAGCAATAGCAGAAGAAGCTTTTATAGCATTGTAAGAAATACTTTCCATTACAGAATCTATTTTTTTGAAGTGTTCTTGTGTTCCCCAGTGAATTTGTTGCTCAGCTAACATTTGAGCTTCACCCATAACACCAAGTCCAATTGAACGTGATTTTAAATTCGTAGCTTTTACTTTTCTTAAAGGATAAAAGTTTAAATCAATTACATTGTCTAACATTCTAACAGCAATAGGTACCACTCGCTCAATATCTTCTTTTGAAGAAATCTTACTTAAGTTTACAGAAGCTAAGTTACAAACAGCCGTATCTCCATCAATTTTTTCTTTTTCAACTATAAAGATTTGTTTTCCACCAATAGAATCTAAAGCCGTCACTTTATTGGCTTTTTTTGTAATTCCAGAATCAACAGTAATTAACTCTTCTTCTTCAAATACATCAAACGAACCATCGTTATATTCTAATTTGATTTTATAGATATTTGGACTTGTATTTTGGAAAATCTCTGTACATAAATTTGAGCTTCTAATATGTCCAACATGGCCATTTGGATTTGCTCTGTTTGCATTGTCTTTGAAACATAAAAAAGGACTTCCTGATTCAAAATAAGAGGTTAAAATCTTTTTCCATAAATCTTTTGCTTTCATTTGATTTTTTGTAATACTTGGATCATTTTCATAAGCAATATATTTTTCTTTAAATTCATCTCCAAAACACTCACATAAATCTTTTACTTCATAAGGATCAAATAATGTCCAATGAGAATCTTCTAAAATTCTTTCCATAAATAAATCAGTAATCCATAAAGAAGGGAATAAATCATGCGCTCTTCGTCTCTCTTCTCCTGAATTCTTTTTTAAATCAATGAAATCCACAATATCCATGTGCCAAGGCTCTAAATAAACAGCAATCGCACCTTTTCTTGTACCTAATTGATCTACTGCAATTGCAACATCATTAGTGATTTTTAAGAAAGGAACGGTTCCCCCAGCAGCACTTTTATGACCATCAATAACACCACCTAAAGCTCTAACTTGATTCCAATCCCAACCAATTCCTCCACCATATTTAGACAATAATGCCATTTCATGGTACGTATCAAAAATACCTTCAATTTTATCAGCAGTAGATCCAATATAACATGAAGACAATTGATGTCTGTTTGTTCTTGCATTTGATAAAGTAGGTGTTGCTAACATAACTTCAAATTTAGAAATTACATCGTAAAATTCTTTTGCTCTTCCTTGTCTGTCGTCTTCATGTTGTGCTAAAAACATTGCAATACCCATAAACATTTGTTGTGGTAATTCAATAGGTTCTGCGTCTTTGTCTTTGATTAAATATCTGTCATACAGTGTTTTAATTCCAAGATAATTAAACTGAAAATCACGCTCAGGTACGATATGTGAATTTAAATCTTCTAAATCAAAACCAATCTCTAAACCAGGAATCATTTTCCCTGAAGCTTGAGATGTTTTTATATAATCCCTAAAATGTGCGTATGCTTGGCCTTTAATTCCGCCAGTAGCTCGTCCTACTTTATGATATAAATCAAAAATGAATAATCGCGCTGCTACAAAAGTCCAATTTGGAACATCAATGTCAATTTTTTCAACAGCTGTTTTAATTAATGCATCTTGAATATCAGCAGAACTCATACCATCAATAAATTTGATTTGAGAATCAAGTTCTAACTCACTTTGTGAAACACCTGATAAGTTTACAGTTGATTCAATAGTCATTTTTTGAATTTTAGTTATATCTAAAACTTCTTTTCGTCCATTTCGTTTTTGTATCATTATTCCCATATTATTACCTTAAATATTTTTTTTTGTTTATATTTAGCTCAGGCTCTATTTGAATACTCTCTTAAAAATCGCATCCACGTTTTTTGTGTAATAATCAAAATTAAAACACTCTCTGATTTCTTCTTCGCTTAAACTTTTTCTTAATTCTTCATCTGCTAATAAATGCCCTAAGTATAAAGACTCACCATTTGCATCAGTACTAGAAGCTCCATCTTGAATCTTTTCCCAAACTTTCATTGCATTTCTTTGAACTATTCTATATGCATCTTCTCTGCTTACGCCTTTAATTGGAAGCTCTAATAATACTCTTTGAGAAAATACTAAACCACCTGTTAGGTTTAAGTTTTTCATCATATTTTTAGGCATTACCGTTAAGTTTGATATTACATTATTCATTCTATGCAACATGAAATCACTCGTAATAAATGCATCTGGTAACCAAAATCTTTCCGTTGAAGAATGTGAAATATCTCTTTCATGCCATAAAGCAACGTTTTCCATAGCGGGAGTTACACAGGTTCTAATAATTCTTGCAAGACCTGTAATGTTCTCAGTTAGAATTGGATTTCTTTTATGAGGCATAGCAGAAGATCCTTTTTGACCTTTTGCAAAAAATTCTTCACATTCATAAACTTCTGTTCGTTGTAAGTGTCGAACTTGTACTGCAAACTTCTCAATTGAAGATGCAATTAAAGCTAAAGTAGTAGCAAGTCTTGCATATCTGTCTCTATGAATTACTTGATTTGAACAAGGCTCAGATTTTAATCCTAATTCAGCCATTGCGTAATCTTCAAGTTCCAGCGGTGCATGAGCAAAGTTACCCATAGCACCAGAAATTTGACCCACACAAATAACTTCCATAGTTTGTTCTAAATTCTTTAAATGTCTTGCCATTTCATCATACCAAACAGCCAAAGTTAAACCAAAAGTGATAGGCTCTCCATGAATACCGTGGCTTCTTCCTACCATTAAAGTCATTTTATGTTCAATCGCTCTTTTTTTAATAGATTCCATTAACATTTCTACATCTTTAATAATGATTTCTAATGAATCTTTCATTTGAAGTGCTACCCCTGTATCAACAGCATCTGAAGAAGTCATACCGTAATGAAACCATCTTGACTCATCTCCAAGGCTTTCTGATACGCTAGTAGTAAAAGCAATTAAATCATGTCTTGTAATAGCTTCAATTTCTTCAATTCTTTCAACAGAAAAAGTAGCATTTTTAACAATCTTTTCACAATCAGCATCAGGAATAAGACCTATTTTATTCCAAGCTTTAACAGCCGCTTTTTCAACTTTAAGCCATGCTGCATATCTTGCTTCTTGTGTCCAGTTTTTTGTCATCTCTTCTCTAGCGTATCTTTCAACCATTAATCAGCCTTCTTCATTTTATTAAATTTTAGTCATTTTTTAAGTATGATACTCTATCTAAAGTAGACATAGATTTTGTTTAATTTTAGATAAAATTTCACTTAAAATTAGGAAATAGTTTTGCCCTTTATACTAAAAAAATATAATGCCGTTATAGGAAAAAAAATACAAATATTCTTACTACAAGAACTAGGGCTTACGCCTAGTTTCTCTCAAAGAATGATGAGTAGACACAGAGTTTTTGATGCACAAAAAATAGCCTACAGCAATTCAGAGCTTGTTCGTGATGATCATATTTATATAGCCGAATTTGAGGGACATACAAGAGGATTACAGCCCTTACTTACCTTTAAAGAATTTGCATTATTTGATAAACCCTCTCACTTAATGATACATCCAAACTCAAAAAATACAAAATATTCTCTTTTGGATGAAATACGATTTCATTTTGGAGAAAAAGCCAATCAAGCCCATAGAATTGATGCTGAAACGTCTGGTTTATTACTTTTAGGGCTAGAGGAAAAAGCAGTCAAAGCACTTGCAGAAATGTTTGAGAAAAAAGCCTATAAAAAATCCTACTTAGCCCTTGTAGAAGGTGAGTTAAAAGAAGAGATAAAGATTGATAAAAACATCATAAAAGAAGGCAAAAAAATTGGCGTAAGAATGAAAGTATGTGAAGAAGAAGAGGGAAAAAGCTCTTTAACCTATATCAAACCCATTAAATATTCAAAAGAAAAAAACATCACTTTAGTAGAAGCCATTCCACACACAGGAAGACAGCACCAAATACGAGTACATTTATATTCAATAGGATACAGAATTGTAGGAGATCCCATTTATGGAGTCAATGATGATATTGTGGAAGAATATTTGAGTAAGTCTTTAGATAAAGACTTACGAATAAAAGAAACAGGTGCTTCAAGATTGTGGTTACATGCCAATTATTTAGAATTTACTTACAAAAACGTACTGTATAAAATATTTTCAAAAAATAAAGACATTTATAAAAAATTTGAAGCTTAGTTTATTGAGGGGCATCTTTATGCTCTTTTTCAAAAGCATCTGCATTCCAAATATGAGAATCATTACGATCACATTTAATAAAAACAACAAAACTGTTAAATGTTTTTCTTTTTTTATGCAGTCTTAAATGGCCTTCACACTTAGGACAATGTCCATGTAGGATTGTGATGAAAATATCTCCCGAGGCAGAAACTTCTAGAGAATATTCGCCAAAATATACAATTCCTATTTGTTTTGCATAAAAAGTAAAAGCCAATAATGCAGTAAAAAAACCAGTAAAAGCCAAAGCAATCCAAGAGTTGTTTTCCATAAATAACATTACAGTATAAACAATTCCCAAAGAACAAATAAGCATAATTCGAGATGTGCGAAGAGATCTCCCCATAATCTTAAGATTTTTTTCATAAGATCGTTCTAGTTTAACATCATCATTTTTCATATATATCTAATCTCACTTTTCTATTAATCTCTCTCTCAATTATATTTAAAGAATAAGAAATATCCCCACCACTTAAAGAACTGGAGAAATGACATTTTTCACAAATAAATTTTGTTTCTTTATTAAGGGAATAACTGTCTTTACAAGAAGTATCATCATAAACCAACCTGTCTTCACACTTAGGACAAAAACAATACAGTTCAATAATTTTATCTTTTTTCCATCTCCATTTCCATTTTATTTTATACAGATTATCTTCTATATAATAAAAAAAAGCAGGTTTAATAATAAAGATTTTAATAAATAAATAAAGTAGAGCAGCTAAAAATATAATACTTAAGGTAACAAAAGCCCAATCAGGCATAAATGATACGATGCTGTATTCTTCCATGAATTTCCTTTTGTCAATTATAGCAAACTCAAACCAAAGAAAATAAAGAAATCCAAGATATTCAGGGGGAATCTTGAAATTACGCATTGACACTTAACAAAGATTTTGGTTATATTAAAAGTAAAAATACAAAGGCCCTAAATGCTTCGTTTATTTGTTATTTTTGTCTTGTTAAATAATTATCTTTATGCGCAAAGAATAAATATAGCTCTGTCCTCAAACGTTTCTTATGCTTTTGTTGATTTAAAAAAAGCCTTTAATAAAAAATATCCAAAAATAAAAATCTTTTCTTCACTGGCTTCAAGTGGTAAACACAGCTCTTTAATACTTCATGGAGCACCTTATGACATATTTATTTCAGCAGACATGTTTTATCCACAATATTTATATGAAAAAAAACTGGCTTTATTTAAACCTAAGATTTATGCACGTGGTTCTTTGATTTTGTTTTCTACAAAACAACAAAACTTCAAAAAAGGTCTTTCTCTTATTTCAAATGCCAATATAAAAAAAATAGCTCTTGCTAATACCAAAACAGCCCCTTACGGAAAAGCTTCTTTAAGTGCATTAAAAAAAGCAAATTTATTTATAAAAAATAAACATAAATTTATTTATGCTTCAAATATTTCACAAACTATTACTTATGCTTTAAGTGCAAGTGATCTTGCTTTTATTGCAAAAGCTTCTTTGTATTCAATAAAGTTACGTAAGTATAAAAAAGACATTCATTGGATAGAAGTTGATTCTTCTTTATATCCAGCATTAAATCAAGGTATAATATTATTAAAAAGAGCCAATAATAATGAAGCGGCCAAAAAGTTTTATAACTTTATGTTAGAAAAAGAAGCAAAAAAAATTTTAAAACAATACGGATATAACATTAATGATTGATTATTCATGTAATACATTAAAAGCAAAAGTCACAGAGATTCAAAATATGCAGAACTTAAATATTGTGCATTTTCAACAAAAAGAAGAAATATTTTCTATGATTTCTTTGGACTTAGAAAATATAAAAGTGAACTCAAACGTTTTATTGAGTATTAATCCCACCCATATAAATATTTCTAAAGAAGACAATATACAAATTTCTTGTGAAAATAAAATTAAAGCAAAAATATCACATATTGAAGAAGGCAAACTTTTATCTTATATAAGTCTGAGGTTTAAAGAGCAAGAGCTTCAAAGTTTGATTAGTACTAAAAAAATGAATGATCTAAAACTAAAAATCAAGGATGATGTATTTATGTATATAAATGCAAGTGATATAAGCATCAAAGAAATTTTATGAAAGAATTGTTTTTTTTAATAAGTGAGTTAAATTACCAACCCTTTATTTTATCTTTTAAATTAGCTGCACTTACAAGTATTATTTTGTTTTCTTTATGTTTGCCTCTTGCTTGGTATCTTTCCCAAACCAAATCAAAAATTAAACCTTATTTAGAAGCTATAAGTGCTTTACCTATTGTACTTCCTCCTTCCGTCATTGGTTTTTATATATTAATTTCTCTCTCCCCTACATCAGCTATTGGGGGCTTTTTTAACGATGTTTTTGGTATTTCTTTGGTATTTAATTTTAGCTCACTCGTCATTGCTTCTTGTTTTTATTCTTTACCTTTTATGGTGCAACCCCTACAAGCAGCTTTTGAAAAACTCAATCAAAACATGCTTGATGCTTCGTATTTAGCAGGTAAATCTACCGTAGAAACTATCATAAGAGTGGCATTGCCTAATATGAAACCTGCTGTATTAAGCGCTTTTGTTATTACTTTTGCGCACACAGTAGGAGAGTTTGGAGTTGTTCTAATGATTGGCGGTTCAATAGAAGGAGAAACAAAAGTTGCTTCTTTGGCTATTTATGAATTTGTAGAAGTATTGGATTATCAAAGTGCACATATTTATTCTTTTATCATGTTAGCCTTAAGTTTCATTGTGCTTTTAGGAGTATATATTTTTAATGCAAAAAGTAAAATAAGATTTGGTGAATTTAAATGATACATATTGATATAAAAAAAAGCCTTCATGGAAATCTGGGAGAAATGTCTTTAGATGTAAATTTCACACTTAAACAAGGTGATTTTTTATGTATAAGTGGAAAAAGTGGAGCAGGGAAAACAACGCTCTTACGTATAATTGCAGGGCTGGAAGAAGCACAAGGTACAATAAAAGTAGATGATACGTTCTGGTTAGATAAGAAACAGTTTTTAAAAATACAAAAAAGAGAGATATCTTTTGTTTTTCAAGATTATGCTTTGTTTGACAATATGAGCGTAGAAGAAAATTTACTTTATGTAAAAAAAGATATACCTTTGGCTAAAAAACTTTTATCATTAACACAAATGTATGAACTTAGAAAAAGACACCCCTCTACTTTAAGTGGAGGTCAGAAACAAAGAGTGGCCATTTGCAGAGCCCTAATGAAAAAACCAAAACTTCTACTCTTAGATGAACCCTTATCTGCACTTGATAATGTAATGAGACAAAACTTGCAAAATGAGATTCTACTTCTTCACAAAGAGTTTGATACTACTACTATTATGGTAAGTCATGACGTAAGTGAAATATATAAATTAGCCTCAAAAGTAATTATCTTAGAAAATGGGAAAATCATAAAAGAGGGTAAAGCGCTAGAGGTTTTATTAAAACATCAAGGTTCACAAAAATTTTCTTTTGAAGCAGAAATTTTAGATATAAAACAAGTAGATGTGATTTATATAGCGACCTTATGTATTGCGCAACAATTAGTAGAAATAGTCATTAGTAAAAAACAAAAAGACGTTTTAAGTATTGGTCAAAAAATAAGAGTTGGTACTAAAGCCTTTTCCCCTATTTTGTCTTAAAATACCAAATAAACCAAGAGAATATAACGCAAGGCTTTTGCAAGACTTACAGCAGCTAAAAAGACTTTAAAATCGTATTTTAATACTCCAGCTACAAAAGTCAAAGGATCTCCAATTATAGGAAGCCAAGCCAAGAGAAGTGAGTAAGCCCCATATTTATCAAAAAACTTTTTGTACTTAAGAATACTTTCTTTTTTTAAATATTTTTTTTCTTCTAAATAAACCTCGCCTTTTAAACCCAAATAATAATTCAAACAAGAGCCCAAAATATTTCCAAAAGAAGCTACTAAAATTAGGAGATAAACATTATGACCTTCTTTTACATCATAAAGTAATAAAGCTTCACTGCCCATAGGTAGAAGTGTTGCTGATAAAAATGCAACAAAAGCCAAAGTAAAGTAAATCATTAACTTCTACTTTTCCTTTTTCTGTATTTCATTTGTGTAATGAAAACTCCAAGTAAAATAATAGAACAAGCCACTAATTGAGTAGAACTCAAATTTTCTCCCAAAATTAAAAATGCTAAAAGTAGAGTAAATAAAGGAATCAGATTAATAAAAGCTGCTGCTTTTGAGGCATCAATTTTACTTAAAGCATAATTATACAAACCATAACCAGCAAGAGTCACAACCACACCTAAATAAGCAATCCACGCTAAAGCTTCAAGAGAAAATGTCATTTCCATAGTATTCATTTCATAAAGAAAAAGAGGAAAAAAGAAAATAAGTCCCATAAAAGATTGAATGGCAGTTATAAATAAAGCAGAAAACTTTTTCATCAAATGTTTTCCAACAATAGTATAACCAGCCCCACAAACCATAGCACAGAATTCTAGAAAATTTCCAAGCATAGGATTAGGAGCAGTTTGGGTGCTGGTTGCATTAACACTTAACCAAATAACGCCTACCATAGCCAACATAGAACCAAAAATTAGTTTTTGAGTAATTATCTCTTTTAAAATAGCACCTGCTAAAAGAGCCGTTATTAAAGGCATTAAAGAAGTAATCATTCCCGCTTGGGAAGCAGAAGTATAAAGTAAAGCTTGTGCTTCAAAGATAAAATACAAACAAGGTTCAAAAAAACCCAAAGCAAGAATATAATAAATATCTTTTTTAGTAAACGTATAAGAAAAAAAAGATTTAATGAAATATACAAAACACACAGAAGCAAAAAACATGCGTAAAAATATTACAGTAAAAGGCCCAATATCAACCATTGCAGACTTAAGTGCTATAAAAGAACTGGCCCAAATAAACATCGCAAAAATTAGTGCAGCATAAGCCACCATAGAAAAATCTTTTTTCATCTAAACTCTTTATTTAAGAAATTTTTTTCATATTATATATATTTATCTTTAATTTAAGTTTTTTTTTGCTAATATTGCAGTCCAAAAGAAAAGCACAAAGAATATTACGGTATTTTTTATGCTCTTCTTTAGACCTTTGCAATCATTGTCTAAGACAATGCCCCAGAATGGGAACATAGCAAGGCACCTTTTTCATTGGTGTGTTTAGGTATCTGGAGAAGAGTACTTTAAGTACTCTTTTTTTTTGTCTAATTTTTAGCTATTTATAACAAATCCGAATAATCTTCATTTAAAATCAACACTTTTTTACTTTTTTTATTAAACATAAAACGTCTGTCTTTTCTTTTTAAGGCATCTAGCACAATAGTTTTTATTTCTTGCGAATTTTTACCATTTTGTTTTAAATAAGAAGAAAAATCCAAAACTGAGATATATTTGTCTTTTTGTTCTAAGAGAGGTTTTTTATAAACCAAACGCATTTCATTAAAAGCACTTTGTAAAAGCTCAATTTCTCTATTAAATACATTAATAATTTTGTCTTGATTTTTTTCTAAGCGTGATATTTCACTTATATATTGTTTTTTCATCCATTTTAAAGACTTTTTTAATAAAAGAATTTGTTCATCTTTTATTTCTAGAATTAAAGGAAGTTCTTTATTCTCTTGAATGCTTTCTTTTATTTCTTTTAGGGGTAAAGAAGGAATATCTTCTATATAAACAAAGGTTTTATTCCCTTGTTTAATAGATTTTAGTTTTTTACTTTTTATACGATAGTGTACCCCTTGAAGAGAGATATTAAGAAGTTCTGCTGCTTGTGCTGTTGTAACTAATCTCTCCAAAGTAGGCCTTACATTTTTGCTGAATCTATTTCAATTACAGTGTGTACATTTCCTCTTGGTTTAAAATCTGCAATAACTTTTAACCATCTTGGTTTTAACTTAGAGTATAAAGTATCGAAGATCTCATTTGCAGAGTTTTCATGAGAAACTTCTCTGATCATGAAAGAGTTAATATATATTTTAATAGCTTTTAATTCAACTACTAATTTATCAGGTGTATACTCAATATAAATAGTTGCAAAATCTGGGTAACCGCTTCGTGGGCATTTACACATAAATTCTGGCAATTCAATTTTTATAGTATAATTCTTGTCGTTATTGTTTGGCCAATAGTTCTCATCTTTGTTAATATCAAAGTTAACTATTTCTTCTTCGCCATATTTCATATATCTGCCTTTTTATTCTATTATTAAGCAATTTTATCAAAACTATACTTATAGCTGATAAATTTTAAATATTGAGGGAGTTTATACTATAATAAATCAAAAAAATTTAAGGCACCTTTATCAATAATAAATTACTTTTTTTGATTATTCTTTCTTTGTTTTTTTTAGCCTCAAACTCTTTATTAGTAAAATGGGCTTTATTGCAAAACAGCATAGATCCCTACTCTTTTACTTTAATACGCCTTCTTTCAGGAGCTTTAGTTTTAAATCTCTATCTTGTATATAAAGAAAAAAAATTAAGCTTTTCTTTTAAAGAGAATTTTTTGTCTTCTTTTGTTTTGTTTTCTTATGCCATTTGTTTTTCCTATGCTTATATAGGTCTGGATGCTGGTTTGGGTACCTTAATATTATTTTCTTCCGTACAGTTGAGCATGATTTTTTTAGCACTTAGAAAAAAAGAACGAATTAATATAAAACAAGGTCTTGGAATTTTACTGGCTTTATCTGGATTAATGTATTTACTCTATCCAAACCAAGCCTTCGAATTATCATATTTTCATGTTTTTTTAATCATAATAGCTGGTATATCCTGGGCAATCTACAGTGTTTTAGGAAAAACAAAAACAAATATTCTAAAAAGTACTACTCAAAATTTCACTTTGGCCAGTATTTTTCTTCTTATATTTTATATATTTTTTCAAAGTGAGATACATATAAGCCAAACAGGTATTGTTTTGGCTTTACTTTCAGGAACATTAACCTCTGCGCTTGCGTATGTTTTATGGTATTTTATTTTACAGCGCATTAAGATTACAACAGCCAGCATCATTCAACTGGCTGTTCCCATTATTGCAATTTTTATTTCTATCTTGTTTTTAGGAGAGAGTTTAAGTCTTAAACTGCTCTTATCCTCAGCTGTTATTTTGTTAGGAATTGCTATTAGCTTAGTTTAACAGTGTTTCCTAAGGTATATCCAAGTCCTGTAACTATCTTAATAGAACCTTCTGGCAGCTTTTTTCTTAATCTTTTTACCAGTGCTCTAATATTATCAAGATTGGTTATCTCTCCTTCCCAAACGTACGTTTCAAGTTCTTCATAAGATACAACTTTATTCAAATTTACAATATACAATTCTAAAAATAGAATCTCTTTTTTTGTTAGAATTATTTTTTCATCGTTTTCATACAAAATATGCTCAACAAAAGAATATTTACATTGGGGTGAGAACTGAATAAATTTGCTAGGTACTACACATAAGTGTTTCACTTTTTGCACCAATTCATATATAAAAAAAGGTTTTTTAATATAATCATTACAGCCAAACTCATAAGAACTTTTGATTTTGTCTAGTTCATGATTTGAGCTTATAATGAGTACTGTTGTATCTTTATTATAAGAACGAATATGTTTAAGCAAAGAAATTCCATCTAAAGAAGGTACATTAATATCTAGAATAAAACAAGAATAACCATTATTAATAGCATCCAATGCACTTTCTCCATCATCAAAACAATCTACTTGATAACCTTCTTTTTCAAGACCTTTTTTCATTACATTGGATAATGTCACATTATCTTCAAGCACTAATAGTTTCATTATACGCCTTTAGTTTAATTAAAAATTTACTTCCTATTTCACAAGGAAGGCAGCTTATTTCGCCTAAGAGTTTATCTTCTATAATCAGTCGTGTCATATACAAACCAATTCCATTTCCTTTTTCTTTGGTTGAAAAATATTGTCGAAAAATATTTTTATGATCTTCACTTGCAATTCCAGGGCCATTGTCACTGATATAGATTAAAATTTGACCGTTTTGGTTTTTAAAAACAATCTTTAACTCTCTGTTCTTTTTTTCATTATATAATAAAGCTTCTTTGGCGTTATTTACAATATTTAAAATTGCTTGCATAAACTCATTCTCATATCCATATACAAATAAATTAGATGAAGGATTAACATCTAGTTTGATATCAATATAATTATACTTCATATTATGTTTAACAATATTCAACATTGACTCAATCGTAGTAAAAACATTAAAACTTGTTTTTTCTTTTGAAGGAATAATAAAATCTTGAAAATCATTAATAGTATCTGTCATATATTTTGCTTGAATCATAATATTATTAATATGATAAGAATCTTCTTCTTTATCTCCATGATTTCCACTGTAAAACATATCTTGAGCTAAAGCAGTAATCTCAACTAAAGGAGACTTCCATTGGTGAGCAATAGAAGAAAAAACTTCCCCAATTTCAGCAAGCTTGGATTGCTGAATCATATATTGTACATGTTTTATTTTCTCTTCTTCTCTTTCTTTTTCTTTTGTTACATCTGTAAAAATAGTTACCGTTCCACTTCCATTATCAACACTTTGATAAGAAGTTTGAGAAATTAAATAAATATTTTTCTTTGATATCAGGTCTTTTGCATATATTTTTTCACCCTTAGATATTAAAAGTTTATTTTTATTTAAAAAGCTTGAAATTTCATAGGCTCTTGGATAATGACTGATAAAACCATCTAATCGTGCACCCTTTAAATTAAAATAGGTAATATCTACCAGTTCACAAAAACGAGCGTTTGCATCTAATATTATTCCATTTTCATCTTGCCAAAATATTGGAGATTCAATGGCATTTAATAATAGTTTATCAAATTCAACGCGTTGTTTTAATTTTCGTGCAGCTATTTGTTTCTCTTTTAAGGCATTTAATAAAGCAAAAATAATCATAAGTAAAAAAGGAGTAAAAAGAAAAACCCAGTTAATCAAGGAACGATGTTTTTCAAAAAAGTTCTGAGGTACATTAATTATTTTTAGGTTTTTCAAATTTGAAGGAAGTTTCAAAGCATATTTTTCAACTTCATTCGCATCAAAATAATGGAAAAAATCTTTGTATTCATTTATCATTGGTTTTGCACTTGCATTGTTTAAAATAATAAGTGTTTTATTCGCAGTTCTTTTTCCTAAATCCATATAAGAAACTGTTTTACCTCCTATTACACCTTCGTTTAAGAACAAAGAATCTGTAACAAAAACAGGTAATTTGAAGTTCTTAATAGCTGCTTTTACTTCTTTGCTCGTATAAAAACGTCCATTAATGTCATTGGTAAAACGCACAAAGAGTATGGCTTCATTTTTTCTTTTTTTAGAAAAATTCTCTTTTAATTCTGCCAAGGTATCATCGCGTAAATAATCGATTTTTATGCGATGTATAAAATCTCTTTTTGCTCGTATAATAAAAGGACTTGTTACTTCTGCATTAATACTTCTGTCATTAATAATATATATCTTTTTTAAAGCAGGCATGCTTTTTAGCATGAGTTCTATATTGTCTTTAATGTGTAGTTTTTTTACAAGTCCATGGATTTTATCTTGCATATTATAAATTTCAATGAGTTCTTTTGAATAATTTTCTATTCCTGTAAATAAAATAGGCTCATTGTTAAATAAAATATGATAATTTTTTAAAGCAAATAAATAAGCGAATTTATCAATGGTTATAATTAAATCAAAAGATCTGTTTTTTAATTGTAAAGAATAAAGATTGCTAAGCTCTTGGATATAATCTCTTGAATGAATCTCTTTTGAATCCATATACAAAACATTTATTTTAACATCTATAGAAAAATACAATACTTCTTCTATATTCTTGATCATAGTATCTGAGACTTCAAAGCCCTTATGATAGGAGCTTAAGATTAATATATTTTGTGTTTTTGCAGCTAGGTTTGTTAAAAGACACAAAAGACATACAAAGAAAAATTTCATTATAAACCTTTTTTAAGACTTAATATTTATACCAAAAAAAATGTTAAAATAAAATTGTTATATTTTTGAATATTTTTATATTTATATACTTTTGAATTAAGAGTTTATAAATGTTATAAATAAATTGCATTACTTATATAAATTATTATATAATAAAATTAATAAGTATTATTTGATTTATCTCCCTTGGCATCTTGAAAATCGGAATCTTCTATGGATATAAATTATTAAATTAATATTACTTTTTTAGCTAAATTCAAGTAAAAAAGTCATTTTTAGTTCATCTTTATTACTTATAATCTCACTATATATTTTAGAGGAAATAAAATGAAAAATCTAGCATCACTTACACTATTTGCAACATTGAGTTTGCCTATTTTTGCAACAGAGTTTATTACTATTGGTACAGGCGGAGTTACAGGTACATATTACCCTACAGGTGGAGCTATTTGTAGATTAGTAAACAAAATGAAAAAAGAGACCAAAATCAGATGTTCTGTAGAATCAACAGGCGGTTCTGTTTATAATATTAATACCATTAAAAACAAAGAATTGGATTTTGGTATTGCACAAAGTGATGTTGTTTACCAAGCGTCAAGAGGAAATGGTAAATTTAAGGGTAAAAAAGTAAGTAAACTTAGATCTGTTATGGCAATTTATCCTGAATTATTGGCACTTGTTACGCGAAAAGATTCAAATATTTATAAATTAAGTGACATTAAGGGAAAAAGAATTAATTTAGGAAACCCTGGTTCTGGAAATGAAGCAACGGCATTAACACTTTTTGACCTAAGTGATATTAAAAAATCCAGTTTAAAATTTGCAGGGGCATTAAAAGCAGCAGAAATGCCAGATGCGCTAAGAGACAATAAAATTGATGGTTATTTTTACATGATAGGACATCCAACTGCTAATATAAAAGATGCTTCTAACTCAGTTGATACCAGAATTGTACCTCTTGTTGGCTCAAATGTGGATGATCTACTAAAAAAATATCCTTATTTCGCAAGAGCAAATATACAAGGTGGAATGTATAAAGGAAATGAAAAAGATATAAAAACCTTTGGTGTTAAAGCAGTACTTGTTACTTCTACTGATGTAAGTGAAAAAGCAGTATACACTGTAGTAAAAGCAGTCCTTGAAAACTTTGAAGCTTTCAAAAAATTGCACCCAGCTTATGCTCATATTACAAAAGAATCATTACTTGATGGTTTATCTGCGCCTTTACATAAAGGGGCAAAAAAGTATTTCAAAGAGGCTGGAATACGTTAATTTATTAAAGGCTTTGCCTTTAATAAGACCATATATTGTTTATAAAAAACTATAAATAAAAATCTATGGCAATATTTCCAAATATCAAATCAAAGAATCATTGTTAAAATATAAAGGTACATCATGAATATTTATGATCAAAAGTTAAAGAGTTTAGAAAGTAATAATGAACACGAACAATGTGTTTTAAATGAATTTAGTGGACAAAGAGTTTTTACAAAAAAGAATTATGAATTCTGGCTAATTTCGGGGATTGCACTTTTATGGTCTTTATTTCAATTATATATAGTCGTAGAACCTATTAACTCAACTATTTCAAGATCACTTCATCTCTCTTTTGCTTTAGCACTTACTTTTTTAATGTATCCAATGATACAAAAAGCCTACTTTTTTGCCAAAATCAGATGGTTTGGTTATCTTTTTACAATAATTGCTGTATCTGCTACTGCTTATATAACTATTTTTTACGAAGAACTTTCGCAAAGACCAGGAGATTATATTCCCACAGATATTTTTGTTGCTTTATTGGCTATGGTTATTTTATTAGAAGCAGGAAGAAGAGTTCTTGGAATTGCTTTGACTATTATTGCTTTGGTTTTTTTATCTTATGATGTTTTAGGGCCTTTTATGCCTGAAATTATTCAGCATAAAGGGGCTTCTTTTAGTAAACTAGCGGGTCATATGTTTTTAACAACAGAAGGAATTTTTGGTGTTCCTTTAGGTGTATCTACTTCTTTTGTATTCCTTTTTGTTTTATTTGGTTCTTTACTTGAAAAAGCGGGAGCAGGTCAGTATTTTATTACTTTGGCGTATTCAATGTTAGGAAAATACAGAGGAGGCCCAGCAAAAGCTTCTGTTGTAGCATCTGGTTTTACAGGAATTATGTCAGGTTCTTCCATAGCAAATACGGTTACAACTGGAACATTCACTATTCCTTTAATGAAAAGAACAGGTTTTACCCCTGAAAAAGCAGGAGCTATAGAAGTTGCTGCTTCTACAAATGGCCAATTAATGCCACCTGTTATGGGAGCTGCTGCTTTTATTATTGCAGAATTTTTAGGAATGTCTTACACCCAAGTAATTTATGCTGCGTTTATTCCTGCTTTTGTATCTTATTTTGCACTGTTTTATATTGTTCATTTGGAGTCTTTAAAATTAGGTCTAATAGGCATGAAAGCAAGTGAATTACCTCCTAAATTTAAAACCTTTATTAATGGAGCACATTTTTTAATTCCTATTGCATTTTTATTGTACACGCTTATGATTTTAAGAGAGTCTGCCATGAGTGCTGCTTTTAATGCAATTATGTTATTAATGTTGATAATGGTTTTTCAAAATCCATTTAAAGCTTATATAACAAAAAAGAAAATCACTCAAAAAATCCTTTTAAGTGGTTTTGTTGATATTTTAAATGGAATGATAGCAGGGGCTAAGAATATGATTCCTATTGCAGTTGCTACTGCATTAGCTGGTATTATTATTGGTTCTATTACCTTAACAGGTCTGGGGCAAGTATTATTAGAAGTAATTGAAAGTGTTTCTGGTGGTAATATTTTTATTATTCTTATTTTAACAGCCCTAGTATCTTTGATTCTTGGAATGGGTTTACCTACAACTGCTAATTATATTGTAATGGCTTCCTTAACAGCACCTGTTATTATGATATTAGCACAAGATAATGGTTATTTTATTCCTACAATTGCAGCACATTTATTTGTATTTTATTTTGGAATTTTAGCAGATGATACTCCACCTGTTGGACTTGCAGCCTATGCAGCTGCTGGAATTGCTAAAAGCGATCCTATTAAAACAGGAATACAAGGTTTTATTTATGATATTAGAACAGCAATCTTGCCTTTTATGTTTTTCTTTAACCCTGAGTTATTGTTAATTTCTGCAGTTGATAAAAGTAATACCTCGAATGTAGATGCTTGGGTTTGGATTACAGATCCTTACCAAATAATAACTATTTTCCTTACTGCTTTTATTGGGATGATGGCATTTTCTTGTTTCACTCAAGGCTATTTTTTAGCACGACTTAGTTTACTTGAGCGACTGTTATTTTTAATTATTGTGCCTTTTATGTTTTTACCAAAAATAATGAAAGAGCTGTGTTATTTAGAAAGTCAATACGTGTCTTATACCATTGGTATTTCTATATTTTTAGGTATTTATATTATTCAAAAAGCGGTAGTTAGAAATCAAAAAGGGGCACCTTTAGAAGGAGAAATTTAAGAGTTCTTCTTTAATTTAAAGAATGATATAATTAACAAAAAGACTTATATGCAAGATACAAATAATTTTTTCTTAGATAAAAAGATGCCTTATTTAGAATGTAGGTATTCCAATTCTTCTAAAAACTATAAAGAGCATATGCATGATACTTTCTCTATTGGCGCTATAGTTAAAGGCCAAAGAGAATTTCATGTAAACAAGAAAAGCTTTCAAGTTAAAGCAAACTATCTTGCCATTATAAATTCAAATCAAGCCCACTCTTGTAATACAGATAAAAACAATACCCAAAGTGAATATTATGTTTTGTATTTAGACAATGCTTGGTGCTTAAATTTACAAAAATCCTTATTTTCTTCACTTTCTACACTTCAAAATTTTTCCAAGTATTTATTAGAAGATGAAGAATTATTCCAAGAATTTGTTAATTTGTGTGCTTTACTTTTTTCAAAGGAGTTTTATTTAAAAAAAGAAGAAGTGCTTATTAATTTTATGCACAAACTTTACAAAAAATATCTTAAACTTAACAATAAACCTTATGAATATGATGGCCTTGATGAAGTGGCCCTTTATTTAAAAGAAAACGTATCTTACTCCATCTCGCTTGATACACTGGCTAAAAAGTTTGATATTAATAAATTTGTTTTAATTCGAAGTTTTAATAAAAAATATGGTTTAAGTGTACATTCTTATTTTATTAATCTTAAAATAAATCATGCAAAAGTTTTGTTAAAAGAAGGAAATACCATCGTAAATACTGCTTTAGAATTAGGATTTAATGATCAAAGCCATTTTCACAGACACTTTTTAAAACGTATAGCTGCAACACCAAAAGACTATCAAAAGGAAAATAAATAAGGGCTATTATGATTCCAATTAATACCATCATAACTTTAATATTTATTCTTTGGTTTTTTTCTTAACTAGTCAATTTTATTCAATACATTAATTCTCATATTTTATATACTTCTTTTTTTAAAGGAAAGATATGGAATTTAATTTATTAGCGTTTTTTACACTGGCTCTGGCACATTTTTTGGCATTATTAAGCCCAGGTGTTGATTTTTTTGTAATCGTCTCTAATACCAGTAAGTATGGCAAACTATCAGGAATTTTAACTTCTTTTGGAATAGCTTTTGCTAATCTATTTTATATTTGTTTGGCTTTATTTGGGATATCTTTAATTCAAGATAATCCAAGTGTTTTTCTTTTTATCAAAATTATTGGAGCCTTGTATTTATTGTATATAGCAAAATCCCTTTTACAAGCAAAAAAAAGAGACTTATTTGTAAACAGGACAACAAGTAGTGTGACTTTAAAAAAAGGGCTATTAAAACATTTTTTTATGGGTTTTTTTTCTGCTTTATTAAACCCTAAAAATTCTATCTTTTATTTTACACTTTTTTCTTTATCTATTAAAAACAATACAAGTATGTATACACAATATTTTTATGCTCTATGGATGTTTTTTGCGGTTCTTTTTTGGGATATATTCATAGTTACTTTATTATCAAATAAAAAATCTAAATCTTTCATGCAGAAATATTCCAATACTATAGAAAAAATTTCTGCTTATATCTTAATATTCATATCCATGTTAATTTTATATGAAATAGTAAATAGTAAATAATAAAACGTACGTTTTGTAATTATATATAATTTGAAATTTCAATTAAATTTAAATCTGGGTCTCTGATATAAAGTGAAAGTATTTCTCCACAAGCACCCGTTCTTTTAATGGGACCTTCTAATATAGTGATATTTAAATTTTTTAAATGTTCAAGCACTGAAGAAATATCATTTTCAGTAATAAAACACAAATCTGCACTTCCTGGCATTACCTTATGTGCTTTTGGTTCAAATTCATTTTTATATTCATGAAGATTAATTTTTTGATTTCCATACTTTAAAGCAATTCTGTTTTCTTTAAATATTTCTTTTTCCATGCCTAAAACATTGACATAAAAATCACTAGTGATATCAACATCTTTAACAGTTAATACTAAATGATCTAGGCTTTTAATCTTCATTTTTCAACTCCATATTTATCAAATATTCACTAATACTAGGAACATAATTTTTTCTGCATATCAAACATGTAGGAATATTGGATAAGTCTTCATTTAAATCAATGCGTTTTAAATCCTTTTCGTAACCCAACTTTTTAACTATATGAATGGGTAAAAGTGTTTTTCCCATACCTGCTTTTACACAACCTAAAATGGTATTGTAAGAACCAAACTCCAGAACTTTATAATTGGAATTTCCCATTTTTTTGTAATGATCTTGCAATAAAGAAGAATATCTACAACCTTTTCTAAGAATTAACAAAACATTAGGAATATTTCCAATCTTTGATTCAAACAATGCTGTATGTTCATCAAAATGATTAAGAACTTTTAGCTCTTTATTTAAAGGAATTCCAGATACAAAAGCAATATCAACCTTATATTCAAGTAAATCTTTAATCATTTCATCAGTAGTCCCTGTAAAAAGTTCTAACTGCATTTTTGGAAAATCTTTGTGTAGATTTACTAAAAAAGGTACAATTCTCAAAACTGCATTGGACTCAGTAGAACCCACTTTTAAAGATTCTTGTTTTTGAAGATTTTTCATACTAAAGGTTGTTTCTTCAATCTTTCGAACAATTTCAAGTGCCGAATCAAAAAGTTTCTCACCTGCTTTTGTTAGAATAACTCCCTTTGGAATACGGTGAAAGAGCTCATGACCAATATTTTTCTCTAACTGTTTAATTCTAGAACTTACATTAGATTGAGCAAACTCTAACTCTTTAGCTGCTAAAGAAATACTTTTAAATTTAGCGACTTCAACAAAAATTTTTAATAAATTTGAATCCATATTTTTCCTTTATATAAGCAAAGATAATATCATGTATCATGATTGATTATTTGACATTACATAACTATTAGTGATATTATACCCTAGAATTTAACAGGAGACAGGCTTGAAAATAAAATTACTTGATAAAAATGAAAATGCATCCATATTATTAGCTGGAATTCTGGCACTTATAATTGGAGTAGGCGTTGCGCGTTTTGTATTCACCTCTTTACTGCCATTTATGTTAGAAGATCGTTTAAGTATCACTTTTGCTGGGGTTTTGGCTTCCTTTAATTATATTGGATATCTAGCTGGTTCAATCTTTTCTGTTTTTATAAAAGACATGAACAGTAAAATAAAATATTTTAGACTTGGAATGTTTTTATGTGTTGTTACTACACTAATATTAGCCACCACACAAAATGACACTGTATGGTTAATCTCTAGAGTAGTAGCTGGTTTTGGCGCAGCAATGGCTCTTATAGTAGGTTCTGCTATAGTATTTAATAAACTAAAAATGCAAGATAAAACTAAAGCAATGGGAATACACTTCTCAGGAATTGGTTTCTCAATTTTAATTACGGATTTAATTTCACGAGGTGTTTTTGCTTATGGTGGAACATGGAGTGACGCGTGGATGGTTTTAAGTATTTTTGCATTTTTTGCATCCTTATATTCTATGTATATCTTATCCATTGAAAAAGAAGTAAAACAAAATATAGTTAAACATCCTTTTGATAAAAAACTCTTCAAAGGTTTTGTAATCGTTTTAATTTTTGCTTATTTTACAGAAGGTATTGGAATGGTAGTTCAAGCTACTTTTCTGCCAGATATTATAAACTCTCTTGAAGGACTTGAAGGATATGGAAGTTATGCATGGACACTTGTTGGCCTTGCAGGTGTTCCTTCTTGTATTATATGGATGAGATTAGCGCATAAGTATGGAAGTGTAAATATTATTATGATAGTAATGTTATTACAAGTTATAGGAATTCTTATTCCAGCTTTTTCTAATAATATTTATTTAAATCTGCTCTCTGGTTTATTATATGGAGGTACTTTTGTTGCACTTGTAGCTTTATTTATGAATCTTGGGGGAAAACTAGCTGGTTCTAACCCTGTTATGTTAATGGGTGCAATCACAACCGCTTACGGAATAGGACAAGTTGCTGCACCTTTATACTCAGTTGCTATTATTGACTACTTTCATTCTTATGATTATGCACTATACCTAACTGCATTTATTGTTAGTTTAGGTGTTTTACTCTTATACACTAGCAAAAAATATATGAATATAACTTATTAAAAGGAAAAAAATGCCCTATATAAATATTAAAATGACACACGAAGATGGTGGTGCAAGCGTTGAGCAAAAAGAAGCCTTAATTAAAGGCATGACAGAAGTATTTGATAAAGTAATTGGAAGAGGTGCTAAAACAGCAGTAGTAATAATTGATGAAGTTTCAACACATAATTATGGAATGGGTGGAAAAACAATCAATAATATAAGGAAAGAACAAAAAACTTAGCTTAAGCTAAGTTTTTTATATACGCTTTTAACTCATCAATTTTTAAGGGCTTAGAATAATAATATCCCTGAATGATATCACAGTGCATTAAAGCCAGTAAATCTCTTTGATCCTTTGTTTCAACGCCTTCTGCAACAGTATAAAAACCCAAGTTTCTAGCAATTGAGATAATACTTTCAACCATGTTTCTAGAAGCTTTATTAACCAAAATATCATCAACAAAACTTTTATCTATTTTTAACTCATCAATAGGAAGTTTTTTTAACAAACTTAAAGAAGAATAGCCTGTACCAAAATCATCAAGAGATACTTTTATATTTTCTTTTTTAAATTTATTTAATACATTTAAAATAAAACCAATGTCTTCAATAAAAATACTTTCTGTAATTTCAATAGTCAAATAATTTTTATCAAAATCATGTTTTTCTATTAAAGCCATAAATTGTAGATAAAAATTTTCTCTAAGAAATTGTTTTACTGAAATATTAATAGATAAATGAAAAGATATTTTTAGTTCATTTTGTATGTCTTTCATATCTTTAATAGAGGTATCAATAATAAAACGCCCTAATTTTGGCATGAAACCTATGTCTTCAACTACTTTTATAAAATCAACAGGACTTACAAAACCCAATTCCTTATTATTCCATCTTACTAACGCTTCCACACCCCGTAAACTACCATTACAATTCATTTGAGGTTGATAAACCATAGAAAATTCTTTGTTATCAAAAGAAGTTTTTAATTGTTTTTCAATCTTAGTATCATTAATATACTTCTTTTTAATACTGTCTTCAAAAATTCTAAATGTATTTCTCGTTTTTTTAGCTTCATACATTGATAAATCAGCATAAGCTTTAATTTTATCCAAATTTGAAGCATCTTTTGGAAATTGGGAAATACCAATGCTTGAACCTAAGATAAACTCCAACGTATCAATACGAAAACTATTTGACAAAGAAGTAAGAATTTTTTGTGCTAAGTTTGAGACTTCGCTTTTATTTATAATCTTACTTATAAGTATGAATTCATCCCCACTATATCGAATAAGAATATCTTCTTTGCTAATAACTTTTTTCAGTCTAAGTGCAATTTCTTGTAAAACCCTATCCCCAACTATATGTCCGTAGTTATCATTAATACTTTTAAAATTATCCATATCAATAAAAAACAAAGAAAAAGGTTGCGTATGATCTACTACAAGTGAATTTTCAATTCCTGATAAAAACATTCTATTGTTTAAACAGGTTAAATAATCATGGGTTGCTTGGTAATGTAACTCTTTACGTTTTTTATTTTCAAATTTTAGAATATACTTAAAAACAAAAAAAGCAATAAGAATTAATATAAGATATATAAATAAAATAATATAAAATGTTTCAAAAAATAAACTCTGCAATTTTACTGCAGGATTTTTTACAACCATCCATAAATCATAACGTTTAATATAACCCACAGAAACTATATATCCATTATTTTTATAAAAATTGTTTTTATTAATGGTAAAAATATCTTCACTATTTTTATAATAATCAATGTCTTTATCTTGCTCTAAGTCCAAAGTGTAATTATTAAAACGTAAAGTTGGAAATGCTTCATTGTAAATATGAAGATTATCGGCATTATTTTGCGGTAATAATTGGAAGTAATGATCAAAGTTTCTAAACAAAGAGATGATATAAGAAGATTTATCTTTAAGTTGTTTGTTTAGAAAATTTTTACCATTATTAACTTTGATAGATGCAGCTAGTACCAAAAAAACTTTTCCATCCTTGTCTCTAATACTTTTACGAATAGGAATGACTAAACTTTTAAAGTTTTTTTGATAATACGTACGACCAATTACCATTTTATCCTCAAGTAAGGTTTGGTTAAAAGTGTCTTTTGTAAAAATATTTTCTTTAAAATTTGGTATTATTTGATTGGCTATTTTACTGTTTGTTACTAAAACATCACCGTCTACATTAATTAAAGCAAGACCAGCTAAGTTTTTATTTAATTCCATTAATCGATCAAATTTTTCTTGATTATATATTTGCGAAATATCATCATTATTTTTTTTCATATCACTGGATAAAATATCTAATATCATTTCGTATTGTAAAAAAAAGGAGTGCAAAGAACTTGAGGAAATTTTTGTAATACTTTCTTGTTTAAGTTTATTAGTATTATATACTTGTGTCCAAAGATTATATGAAACAAGCGAAACAACTAAAAAACCAATAAATACAATAAGGTAAAAAAGTATCCATAAGTTTTTCTTAAAATATAACATTCAGGGCCTTTAAGAATAACAATATATTAAATCTAAACTGTTTAATTGAATAATAAAAGATTATTTTTTTATTTACAGCTTATATATTAGTTAAATAGAAATTATTTAATTCTAATGTGTATATTATATTGAAATATCCTTATACTAAAATTATATTTTTTTTTTAAGATTAGATTAATTTATAACTAAAGCTTTTGAGTATAACTTAAGAACAAATTGCGGTCAAATAAGCTGCTTCTTGATATTTTTTAATTTCTTTAGGAAAAATAACATTATTTTTTTTTTCATAAGAACTTATGCTTTGAGAAGAAAGTAATGATACATCGCAAATACCGCTTAATTGTATGGCTGCTTCCATTTTAAAGGTATTTGCACCACCGCTAAAGTTTCCTTTTTTAGCTCTTTTTTTTATCACCACTTTGTTAATAAGATTTACTTTTAAAAAGCCAGAAATATTATCATAAAATTGAATCATCTCTTTTTGTTCATCATTTGCGTCTAAAGCTATTTTCTTTATCTCTAAAGGAATAAAAACACTTTCTTCATCCTTTTTCTCAATTACAGCTAAAATTGCGTTAGAGGCTTTTAAATCAATTCCACATACTTTCATTTCGACACCCTTTTTGAATCACTTACAATGTGAGTTTTATAAAGAAGTATATAAAATATTTTGAAGAATTATCAAATATATGTCAATATGAAAGATTTATTTAAGGGACTGTTCTTCTTTTTTTTTCTTTTTTCTAAGCCGTTCTTCTTTATTTACTTCAGATAAAGCAGAAGCAACAATACCAGCAGGAATTCCTACAATACCAAGTCCTAGGAGTAAAATAATAGTAGTAAAAATTTTACCTCCCACTGTTATAGGATAAACATCTCCGTATCCTACAGTAGTTAAAGTAGCAACTGCCCACCACATAGAATCAAAAACACTTCTAAATATTTCAGGCTGAGCCGTATTCTCAAAATAATAAATTCCAATAGATGCCAAATAAAACAAAATAATCGTAAAAATAAAAAAGACAATAAATTCTTCTTTTGAATGATGCAAGGCTTTTTCAAATTTATTTAACGTAGCACTGTATCGTACAAGTTTTAACAAAGAAAACAATCGCAAAAGCCTAAAAGCTTTAACTGCTCGTAAATCAATAAACATAGAAAGATAAAAAGGAAGAATTACCAATAAATCAATGAGTCCATAAAAAGAAAATATATAAGAAAGTTTTTTATCCGCTGTATATATTCGTACAAAATATTCAAAAGTAAAAACAGTAATCACAAAAACTTCAAAGTTTTTTAAATAGTTTATCGTTGAATAACTGTTATCAGGAATGGTTTCAATTGAAAAAGCAATAATGGATAATATAATTAGAAGTTGATTGCATATATCATAAGTTTTACTTGCAAAGTTATCATTAGAATCAACAAGGTTTTTTAAATAAGATTTAATCATGAAATATATTTCCTTAATAAAAATTATAAAAAATTATAGTTTTTTATAAAAATAATTCTTATTAGAAATTGATTATTTTTATTAAGTTCAAGGCAAGTAGAAGTTCTAAAAGCGGAGTGTACGTAAGTACATGAGCATTTTAGAACTTTTACTTAACGTAGAAATTGATGAAAAGAATCAATTTCTAAACGTCTAAGTGTTCTACATCTTTCGCATGAGCTTCAATATAGTTTCTTCTTGGTTCTACTTCATCTCCCATAAACAGCGTAAAAGTATCAGAAGCAACTGCTGCATCTTCAATTTTTACTCTTAGAAGTCTTCTTGCATCAGGAGTCATAGTTGTTTCCCATAATTGTTCAGGATTCATTTCCCCTAAACCTTTATATCGTTGAATATAAGCACCTTTTTTAGCAAGACCTTCAATTTCATTAAGAATTTCAACCAAATCTCGTCCATTAAACATTGAAATATCTCTTTCTACTAATTTGTGATAAATAAATGTAGCTTCAGAGAAAAATGGAGATGAAAATAATTCATCATCTATAATTAATTCTTCTAAACCTTCTTTAGTTTGTACAAATAATTGAATTTTGTCTTCAGTAATTTTCTCAGATAAAATATTATAACCCTTGTCATCTAAGAATTTTTTAACTTCTATATATAATTCAGCTTGCGGTAATTTCACTAAATCTGAATTTTCAATTAAATGTTTTAATACTTCAAGAAGTGCATAACGTTTTTCTAAAGATTCTAACATCATTCTGTATCTAGCAACTGTTTTAAACATATCAACTAAATCATTGTAACCCATACCTTCAAATTCAAATGATTCTAAACCATTTTCAATTAAAAAATTAGATAATGCAGTATTGTCTTTTAAATAGGTCTCATTTTTACCTTTTTTGTATTTGTACAAGGGAGGCTGAGCAATATATAAATATCCTAAATCAATAATTGGTCGTAAAAATCTGAAAAAGAATGTTAATAAAAGGGTTTGAATATGTAAACCATCAACATCCGCATCTGTCATGATAATGATTTTATGGTATCTTACTTTTTCTTCATTAAATTCTTCACCAATTCCACAACCAATTGCAGTAATCATATTTCTAATTTCATCTGATTTTAAAATTTTATCTAAACGAGATTTTTCAACATTTAAAATCTTACCTTTTAGAGGTAAAATTGCTTGATAAACTCTGTCACGCCCTTGTTTAGCAGATCCACCAGCTGAATCCCCTTCTACTAGATATAATTCTCTAATAGCAGGATCTTTACTTTGACACTCAGCTAATTTACCAGGAAGTGTTCCAACAGATAAAGAATCTTTTTTTCTTGTTAAATCTCTGGCTTTTTTAGCAGCTTCACGTCCTCGAGCAGCCATCATAGATTTTTCCATAATAGCTTTTGCTTGTTGAGGATTTTCTTCAAAGTATTTATCTAATTGTTCTGATGTTAATTGTTGACAAATAGGTTTAACATAAGAATTTCCTAGTTTACCTTTGGTTTGTCCTTCAAATTGTGGTTCTGCTATTTTAATAGAAATAATAGCAATTAAACCTTCTCTTACATCATCACCAGTAATTTTTGCATCTTTATCTCTTGCATTTGCATTTGCTTTTAAGTACTTAACAATTGATCGTGTAAGTCCCGCTTTAAAACCAGTTTCATGCGTTCCCCCATCAATTGTTCTAATATTATTTACAAAAGAAATGGTTCTTTCTGTATAAGTTGTATTATATACCAAAGCAATATCTACTTCTACATCATCAATTCTTGCATTAAATGCCATTGCATCACAAATAGCAGCATCTTTATTTATGTCTTCAACAAATTGTTTAATACCACCTTCAAAATGATAAACTTCTTTAGTATTGGTTATTTCATTTACCAAAGTAATCGTAATAAATGAATTTAAATAAGCTACTTCTCTAAAACGTTTTGCCAAAGTATCAAAATTATATGAATTTACTTCAAAAATACTGTCATCAGCTAAGAACTCAATAGTTGTACCAGTTTTTCTTGGACTGTCACCAATTGTTACGAGTTCTTCTTTAGGTTTACCACAAGAAAATTCTTGATAAAAGATTTTTCCTTCTCTGTAAATAGTCATTTTTAAATCTTTTGATAATGCATTTACAACAGATACACCAACTCCATGTAATCCACCAGAAACTTTATACGTATCTTTATCAAATTTTCCACCCGCATGTAATACTGTTAAAACAACAGTAGCAGCAGAGATATTTTCAGTTGGATGAATAGCAGTAGGAATTCCACGCCCATCATCTTCAACTCTAATATAATGATCTTTAGTCATAGTAACTTTAATATTTTTACAATATCCAGCCATAGCTTCATCAATAGAGTTATCAACAACTTCATAAACTAAGTGATGTAGCCCATTAACATTGGTATCACCAATATACATACCTGGTCTTTTTCTAACAGCTTCTAAACCTTTTAAGACTTTTATATTACTTGCGCCGTATTCTTGTTCGCTCATTTTACTTCCTTATTTTTCTAATACAATTGGCATTACAATTGTATAAAATTTTTCATCTTCTAAATAGAAAGGTAAATTAGATTCATTAAATCCAACTTTAATATTTTCATTATTGCTCATACTTAAAAAATCCAATAAGTATTTAGCATTTACTGCTAAATAAAATTCATCTTCAATATTTAAATTGATATCTACTTGTGTTTTTGCTTCACTGTCTTCATCTAAGGATTCAAATAAAATAGAATTGGGAGTAAAAGTAATTTTGATATTTGAAAATAAAGAAGTTACTAATTTAATAGAATCTACTAACATAGCTTTAGGAATTGATAAAGTATGTTTTAAATTTTTTGGAATAATTCTTTCATAATCAGGAAACTTACCATTTATTAATTTTGAGAAGAATGTCATTCGTTCATTAGAAATTATAATATTGGTATCATCATATAAAATATTTGCTTCATCTAAAAAAAGTTTTTGAATTTCTATAATTGCTTTTTTAGGAATAATAATTTGTGTTTCATCATTGCTTATATTTTGCAGATGGGATATTGCAAGTCGTCTTGTATCTGTAGCTACAAAATTTATAATAGAATTTTTAATATCAATTAAAGATCCATTTAATTCAAACTTTGGATTGTTATTATCAATTGCAGGAGTAATTTTTTTAATCGAATTAATTAAATTAATAGTTGATATATCTAATTTCTTTAAATTATCACTTGTAGGAAATGAAGGGTATTCATTTGCATCATACATTGGTAATTTAAAAGTAGATTTATTTTGTTTAATAATCAGATTATTATTTGAATCTGTATCTAAAATAATATCTTCATCTTTTAGTCTTTTAATTATTCCTAATAGATTATTACCATTAACAGTAGCTTTACCATCTGTTATATCTCTTATATCTGTTACTAGTGATGTTAATCCTACTTCATAATCAGTTGCTTTGATTATTAATTTAGCATTTAATGTTTCCAGATAAATATGTGATGTTATTGAACTTGCATCTTTTTTTTCTAAAAATGGTTGCATAGACGAAATGATATTTTCGAATATAGATTTAGTAATTATGAATCTCATTTTTACTCCCTTATTATATATTTTAAGTAGTGGTAGTAGTAGTACATGTGAAAAGATGAAAACATAGCTGTATCATTGAGCTTAACGTAATGAAAGCCTGTTATTAACTTTGATATTATATTCACATCTTTTCACACAAAAGCATTTAACTTTTATTCTACTATTTTTTTACCACTCCTTATTTATGATTTTATTCTTCAAATTTTGAATAATTAATTTAAAATTTTGATCTTTTTCTATTAATTCATTTGCTTTTTTAATATTATGAGAAATTGAAGAGTGATCCTTCATTCCTAAAAACTTAGCAATGTCTGGCATAGAGTTATGTGTAAGATCTCGTGCTAAATAAATCACAACTCTTCTGGCATTAGCAACAGTTGCTGTTCTTTTTTTAGATCTAATGTCGCTTGGTTTAATATTAAGCTCACTTGCTACTACATTTATTATATCAGGTAATTTAATATTCTCTTTTGTTTCTTTAATAGTATCTTTTAATAAGGCTTGTACCATTTCAAGATTTATTTCTTGGTTTAATAGAGATGCTGAAGCATTAATACGGATTAGTACGCCTTCAATTTCTCTAATAGATGAATCAAGATTGGTTGCAATATAATTTACAATGTCTTTGGTTAAAACAATTCCATTTAATTCAGATTTTTTTTCAATAATTGCAATTTTTGTTTCTAAACCTGGAATCTGAATATCTGCTGTTAATCCCCACTCAAAACGAGATTTTAATCTATCAACTAAACCTGCAATTTGCGAAGGAAGTCTGTCTGAGGTCATTATAATTTGTTTTTTAGCATTGTGTAATTCATTAAAGGTATGAAAAAACTCTTCTTGAGTTTGTTCTTTTCCTGATAAAAATTGAATATCATCTATAAGTAAAACATCGCAATTTCGGTACTTAGCACGGAAGTGATCCATGTTTTTATTTTTAATTGAGAAAGTGAAATCATTCATGAACTGTTCAATTGTTACATAAATAATTGTTTTTCCTTCTTCAATTGCAGAATTACCTATACTTTGAAGTAAATGTGTTTTTCCTAAACCCGTTCCACCATAAATAAATAATGGATTGTATTGAATTCCTGGTTTTTTAGATACGGCTAAAGAAGCATTATAAGCCATTTGATTTGAAGAACCTACAATGAAAGAATCAAAGGTATAAGAAGGATTTAGAATAGTACTTTCAGTGGTTTTTTCTTTTTCATTTTGAGATAATATTGCTTTTTTTGTTTTTCTCTCACCTGTAACTTTTATTTCAATTGCGGGTGTATAGTTTTCCATTTTTTCAAAGCAGTTTTGTATTACTGTTGTATATTTGCTTTTAATATACATAGCAATAAATTTATTTGGCACTTCAAAAATAGCTATTTTTTCATCCGAAGATGTTTTTTTATATATTAACTGTTTTAGGTACCTATCATAGTCAATAGAAGAATTTTCTTCTTTTAAAATTGTTAAAATATCTTTATTTGTCATTAATTATTAACTCTTTGTTTAGATGTCAAATATTATATCTAATTTTATATAAAAACTTATTCACGACGTGAATAATACGTTAATAACTTGTGAATAAGTTTATAATTAAGTGAATATTTATGTATAATGAACGCTATATAGGCAAATAAGATGTGAATAGTTCTCATTATTGTAATGTGAATTAAGTGAATAAAAAGGGTTAAGACGTGAATATATTGGGAATAGATCCAGGTACTATTAACTGTGGATATGCAATTGTGGCTAAAAATGGTAGTAGTATTAAACTTATTGAAGCTGGATTAATTAAAATGAAATCAAGAATTTTACAAGAACAAATTCTTGAAATGGTAGAAGGTTTGGAGCTAATTTTTTCTAAGCATACAATTGATGAAGTTTCAATTGAAGATATGTTTTTTGCATTTAATCCAAAAACAGTTATAAAATTGGCTCAATTTAGAGGAGCAATTTCATTAAAAGTATTACAAGAATTTGGAAATTTTGCCGAATATACGCCCTTACAGGTTAAAAAAGCAGTGACAGGAAATGGAAAAGCTACAAAAGAGCAGGTGGCTTTCATGGTTAAAAGACTTTTGGGTATAAAAAAAGAAATTAAACCACTTGATATAACGGATGCAATTGCAATAGCAATTACTCACTCTCAAAGAATAAGATGATTAATTCATCTTATTTTTCTTCGTGATACATTCTCATTAACTCTAGCGTTTCTAAATCTTTTTGTGTGCCTCTTTTTTCTAAATGTTCTACTACTCTTGCATATCTTTTTTTATTATAGTTTTGGCCAAATTTAAATTTTGCAGATGTTTCGTGAGGTATAAGTTTATACATAGCTGTTGATTTTATTATTCTTTGATATATTTCATCGCTTAATGCAATATATTGTCCTTCTTTTTGGTATTTTTTCATTAAAGCAGCAAAACCTTGTGTTTTTTCTTCAAAATTATCTACAAATTCAATCATTCCATCTATAATTACAGACTTATATAAATGTGTAGCAGGGGATGCTCTTCCATCATCAGTTGAGAAATAAGAAGGCAATAAAGAATAGGCTTCAACCATTGAAAAAGATGCATATGCATTTTCTCTAATCATTTGTATTTTTTTTCCTTTTTTAGCTCCATGAAAATATATTTCACCTTTATACTCTACATAATTAATAGGTACACTATAAGGTTTATTGTCCACACAAAGTGCCAGTGTTCCGTATTCATTTTCGCTTATTAAACGTTTTACAATTTGCGAGCTTTCAATAGTAAATGCTTTTTTCATGCTTGTCCTTTTGTTTTAATTGTGATAATATATCAAAAAACTGACCATCTTTAAAGATACAAATTATATAAATAATATAAGGACAGATGATGTATGTATTAGATTCTAATAGTAAAATACCCTTGTTTATTCAATTGTACCAAGCCATTAAAAAAGACATAACGAGTTCTTATGAAATAGGAGATAAACTTTTTTCTATAAGAAAAATGTGTAATAGGTATAATCTTAGCAAAACGACCGTTTCAAATGCTTACTCACAATTAGTTATTGAAGGTTATATTGATAGTAAAAACAGATCTTCATATTTTGTTATTGCGAATAATTATAAAAATATTGATTCTTCTTGTTTTAATGAAATGAATGAAATAAAAATTGAAAAAGTACACTATGATTATGATTTTTACCCTGCAAGGCAAGAAAAAAATTCTTTTCCTCTTAAAATTTGGAAACGCCTAAGCAATAAAAGTCTGGATGCCAATTTAGATTATTGTGATAACTCACAAGCTAAAGGTGAGAGGGGTTTAATAGAAGAGATAAGTAAATACTTAAGCTTATCTAGGAAAGTTAAGTGTGAGGCATCTCAGATAATTGTATGTCATGGTTTTGATGATTCTATGATGTTATTAACAAAAATATTAAAAAAAACACATAAATCTTTAGCAATCGAATGTCCAGGTTATAAATTAGCAAAAGATGTTTTTTTAGAACAAGGATATTGTATTGATGAAATAGCTCTAAATGAAAGTGGAATTGTTTTAAAGGAGCTTGCGAAAACGAAAAGTAAAATTCTTTATTTAACCCCTTCCCATCAATTTCCAACAGGAGTTAGTATTCCTATATCAAACAGACTGCAAATTCTTGCTTGGGCAAAAAAGAACAAAGCTTTTATTATTGAAGATGATTACGACAGTGAACTTTCTTATTACAATAGACCAATACCAAGTCTGCAAGGTTTAGATGATAATGACTCTGTTATATATTTAGGAACATTTTCTAAGTCTTTGTCTCCTAGTTTAAGAATATCTTATATGGTTTTGCCAAAACAGCTTTTAAAAGTGTATTTGGACTTAAGTGATTCTAAACATGCACGTGTTTCTTTAATGCTTCAAAATACCCTTTCTTTGTTCATGAAAGAAGGATTTTGGGATAAACATCAAAGAAAAGTACGAACCCTTAATAAAAGAAAACATAAGATAATGAAAGAATTATTATTAGATAAATTAAAAGACACAGTAATAATAAAAAGTGAAGGTATTGGTTTATCTTTAGTCATTGATGCAAAAGATAAAATGGACTTTAGTCTTTTACATTCTTTGGCTTTAAAAGAAAAGATTAAAATTTATTTTGTACACGATGTAGCTATTGGTACATACGATGGTATTCGTATGGGTTTTGGTGGTTTAAAAGAAGAAGATTTTGCAAAAGCAATAGAAAGATTTTCAAAGATCTGGTTTTTGTGTTTAAATAAGTAAACAATGACAAAAGAAGATTGTGGTTATAATAAAGTAAAAAAAGGCCTTATTATGCCACATTTTGTAATAGATTGTTCGGAAGATATTCTAAGCCTGCACAAAGAAGAAAAAATACTAGAACAAGTCAATATTTTGCTTATTGAAACGAAACTTTTCCATGAAAATGATATAAAAATAAGAATAAATTTTTATAAAAAATACATTACTGGAAATAAAAAAGAAAACTTTATTCATGTATTTGCAAATATTATGCAAGGAAGAACTATTGAACAAAAAGTTTATTTATCTAAAACACTTGTTGGGGGTTTAAGTTCAATGTTTCCCTCTCTTAAACATATTGGCTGTAATGTTGTGGAGTTTGAGAGGGCCTCATATTTTAATAAAAATATGCTTGACCCTAATTATGAGTTTTCTATGCCCAAGATTTAGTTTAAGTAAAAAAACGCTTAGTATAATTTTCCAGTTTTTGTTTTACAATATTTATTTTTCTTTCATAACTTATATCATTTAAAAATTGATCAACATATAATTTAGCTAATCTGCTTTTTAAGCTAAGGTGTTTTGGATAATATTCTTTTATTAAAAAATAAGAATATGAAGCTAAAGCATCTTTTCCTATGTATTGATGCTCTTTATTTTCTCTTTTGAATACTGCACAGCTAAGACCTTCTTTGATTGAAGATATGATACCTTCATTGCTTTTTTCTTTGACAAATAAAAGAGTAAATCTTTCTCCGAGTTCATGATTGCTGTCATGGGCATCTGAATTACCAAAAGGTGCTAAGTATTTAATATCACTTTTATTTTGCAAAGTCGTTAAATAGGTCATGTTATTGTGTTCTCTTATTTTCTCTTCCCCAAAAACTTCTACTCCATCTAATTGCGAACTTTTTATCATTTCTCTATAAAATGCTTGGTGTAAGTGATATTTTCCATCTTTATATACCCAGTTTGGATGGGCAAGGATGGAAATTCCTTTTGCTTCTTTTATTTTATTAATCACCCAAATATTTTTAGCATAATGTACCGGATCAATGTTTTCATCAATGTCTTCTTTTTTTAGTATTTTTACAATTTCTTGTAGTTCTTTTTGATATTTTGTTTTATCTTTTCTTTGATCTTCAATAGATCTGTTTGCATTAATACATAAGATATGTCCATTGCCTTGTGCAACAGACATGTCTTTTTTTCCACCAACACTTATTTCTTCTCCTGGTAATACTAAGATATCAATATTGTTTTTTTTGACTTTTTTTATGGCATCCAATGAGCCTTCTTGTGCATCGTGATCTGTAACGCTAAGAAAATCCATTCCTGCATCAAGGCAAGCCATAACCATAGCTAAGGGGCTTGTTCTTCCATCTGAGAAAGTTGAATGCATATGTAAATCACCTTTAAGTGGTAGGCGTTTAATCATATTTTTATCAAGGCAAAAAAGTGTAAGAACTTTTGATTCTTTATAGGTAAAATGTACTTTTATAACAAATTCACCAAGAAATTTCATGCTATAAGAAAACAATATGATATTGTTTTTGATTTTATATTTAATACTGTCTTTATGATAAAAATCAGCTCTTGTAAGAATCTCAATAGATTCTACATTGGAAGTATCTTTTAAAGTAAGTTTATAGTTTATGCTTTTATTTATTTCTAAAACTTTTGGGCTTATTTTCATGTTAATTTCCTGCTTTTTTAAAAGTTTAACAGTAAATAATTGCAGTATGATTACAAAAGAGAAAATGATTAAGAATTATAATGTAAGATTTTTTTATTTTAAAGAAAGAATTTTTCTAAGTATAAGCAGATGCTTATCTGCTTATACTCCAAGGTTTATATTAATTGAAGTCCATAAAAAAGTGAAATACCTAAGGTATATGCTGCAAGTAAATAAACATTTCTAGGATTTCCAGAAAGTTTTGGTGTTTTAATTTCAGAAACATTTAAAATAGCCAAACCAACGCCTACTATGGTAAAAATTACTAAAAAAGTACTGTGATCAAATAAGCCTTCAAACAAAAATACAAAAACTAAAACCAAACTATTAACATCAAGTGCAAGACCTGTATATTTGCTGCCTCCTGCTAGTCCATAAGTAGAAAAATAACTAAGTCTTATAGCTGCTGCTGCTAACATAATAAAAGCACCTATTAAATAAATAGGCTCAAACTTTCCATAACTTAAAAGTAAAACAGCTGGAGTAACTCCATAACTAACAATATCTATAACAACATCAAGTTGTCCACCAAATTTAGCATCAGTTGCAGTTCTTCCTTTTAGTTTTCGTGCGACTAAACCATCGGCCCAATCAAAAGCAACAGCCCAAACCATACCAATCATAGCAGCTGCATATACTTCAATAATAGAGAAATATATAGCTAAAACAGTACAAGCAAGTCCTGAAAGCGATAAAAGATTTGGAAGGTCTTTTACATAAGAAAGAATAGTGGGTTGTTTGTTATTTAATGTATCATCTTTTGGCATAAAACGTATGTCCTTGAATTTGAGGTGTAAAGATGCTATTATAGCACAAATATTAGGAGAGTAATTTATGCTTGTATATACTGTTGGTACCTTTGATTTGTTGCATGTTGGACATTTAGATTTATTAGAATATTGTAAAACACTAGGAGATAAATTTGTAGTTGGCGTTGCTTCTGATGAAGTGGTTGCTTCTTATAAAAGAAATGTTCCTGTTATTCCTTTAAATCAAAGAATGGAAATGCTTAAAGCACTACGTTGTGTTGATGATGTAGTATTCTATGATAAACTTGACTATGTAAGCGCTTGTAAGGAATTAGATGTTGATATTTTTGTAATAGGCGAAGATTGGGGAGATAAACCACATAATCTTGCTGTAGAAAAATATCTTAAATCCAAGGGAAAAAAGATTGTTCAAGTGTCTTATAATCCTCAAACATCTTCTACAAAAATTAAACAAAATGTAGTGGCTCAATCACATAAAGGTAAGTTCGCAGCAAATGTTATTGCTTAAGAGCTAAAGTTATTAAAGTAAAGAATAATATATATATTGTTTTGTACTAAAAAAGAACAATCAGAACTGGCAAATATTTTTTAAGTTCTGATTGTATATTAAAGATAAGAGGGCTAAGTAAATTTGTTCTTTAGACTTTTATTTTTATTTCCTTCCTCTTTTAAATTTCTACGAGAGCTAAGTATTATAATATCAAATAAACTTCACATGTATTTTTTGAATAAACAAGAAAAAAACCTTTATTCTTGAAAATAATCATGACAAGTATTTATAGAGAAATACTTTTTTTCTACTTTAGAGTATTCTATGAAATTTCCCCCAAATAACTTTTAAAACATTAAAATTCAGGCATTAAAATAGGCATAAAAATTTATTTTTAGAATAAAAAAATATTAATAAAGTAATATATTATTATCCTTGACAAAGTAGCATTATTTATGTAATATAATTATACGTTATAACGTTATGTTATTATTATGTTTATTTGTAGAAATTGTTTCTAAAATATATCTAAACAATTTCAATGTTTACTGGTGTAAATACTTTTTATTTAGTTAAATATACTGGTATTTTTGTAAGGAAATAGTATGACAAAAAATACAAAAACAGCGATTATTGTTTTTATAGGAAGTTTTTTTCTTCCTTTAAATCTTTTAGCAATTGAAAATATTCAATTGGGAGTAAGACCTTATTATTTAGTAAGTACGATGAAAGACAGTAAACTAAAAGATGAATTATTGATGTGCAAAAATGAAATTCCAAAAAAATCTGAATTTTCTATTGGACACAGAGGTGCATCTTTGCAGTTTCCTGAACATACAAAAGAATCTTATCTTGCCGCTTCTAAAATGGGAGCTGGAATTATAGAGTGTGATGTTACTTTTACAAAAGATAAACAGCTTGTGTGTAGACATTCTCAAAGTGATTTACATACAACTACAAATATTTTATTAAGCCCTTTAGCCTCAAAATGTTCTGTTCCTTTTAGCCCAGCTGTTTTTAATAAAGAAGGAAAACAAATAAAAGATGCCAATGCTTTGTGTAAAACAACTGATATTACACTTGCAGAGTTTAAAACCTTAAAAGGAAAAATGGATGCTTTTGATAAAAATGCCTTAAGTGTTGAAGAATATGTGAATGCAACTGCTTCTTGGAGAACCGATTTATATACGCAAGAAGGTACTTTAATGACACATAAAGAGAGTATTGTTTTGTTTAAAGAACTGGGTGTAAAAATGACACCAGAATTAAAAAAAGCTTCAGTTCCTATGCCTTATAAAGGTTATACTCAAAAAGATTATGCACAGCAAATGATTAATGAATACAAAGAAGCCAAGGTTAAAGCTTCTGATGTTTTTGCCCAATCTTTTAATTTGGAAGATATTAAATATTGGATTAAGAATGAGCCTAACTTTGGTAAACAAGCGGTTTATTTAGATGATGTTGTTTATAAAGAAGAAGGTGGTACAAAAAAACAAATAGAAAAAATGAAAAATTTTAAAGACTTAGGTATTAATTATATAGCGCCTCCAATGTGGGCTTTACTTACGCTTGATAAAGATAAAAATATTGTTCCTTCTTTATATGCAAAAGAAGCACAAAAATATAATATGAATATCATTACATGGACGCTAGAACGTTCTGGTTTCTTAAAAGATGGAGGAGGATGGTATTATCAAAGTACCAAAGATATTATCAATAACGATGGTGATATGTATGAAGTTTTAGATGTTTTAGCCCAAGATGTGAAAATAAAAGGAATGTTTTCAGATTGGCCAGCAACCGTTACGTATTACGCAAATTGCAAAGGTTTATAATAAGTAGAGACAGAAAGAGTTTAGACTCTTTCTGAATCACTTGTTAGTCTTTTGGTCTATATACTCTTATATTTTTATAATCTTGTGCATCTTGTAGGTATTGGGCATGTAATTGACTCATAATACCTTTTTCACAATAAAGTAAATATTCTTTGTTTGTTGGAAGTTTTTTAAATTCATTTTTTAAATTGTAAAAAGGAATTTTTAATGTTTCACAAGAAGTTTCAATACAAGTATCTTCTGCTCTAATATCAATGATTACATATTCTCCGCTTGAGATATCACTTATTACTTCAACTTGAGCTATGGATTTAATATCATCAATTATTTCATCCACATAAATACTTTTTGATTCTTCTACGGCTTTATCTAAAACAGAATAATCAAATTTTTTGTCTTCTTCTGCCATTCTTTTAAAAGAACCATGAATAATAGGGTTTTTAGATATTACCCCACAATATTCAGGCATTTGTTCTGCAAAACGTCTTGTTCCTATATCATTTGCAATATCAATGATTTCTGGTTTGTTCATAGTAGATAAAGGTCGTAATATTAATTTATTACAGGCTTGATCAATTAACGCTAAGTTTCGCAGCGTTTGAGAAGAAACTTGCGCCACACTCTCTCCGGTTACTAAAGCATCTATTTCCATTGCATCTGCTATTTTTTCAGAAGCTTTTAACATTAGTCTTTTTAAAGTAACACCCATATAAGAGGGGTTTGTTGATTTGAAAAGTTCTGTTAAAACATCATCAAAAGGCACAGAAATAAAAGAAACTCTATGAGAAGAACCAAATTTTTTCCATAAATAAAAAGCCACTTGTTTTACGCCAATTTCATGTGCCAAACCACCTAAATTAAAGAAAATAAAGTGCGTTTTAAGACCTCTTTTCATGGTTAAATAAGAGGCCACTGTAGAATCAAAACCCCCTGACATTAAAGACAAAATACTGCCTTGTGTTCCTATTGGAAAACCAGCTAATCCTTTGTGTTTTAAGGTAATGATATTTAATTGTGTATTAATTAGCTCAATTCTAATAGTAACATCAGGATTGTGTAAATCTACTCTTGAACCAGGATTTCTGCTTAACATAAAACCCCCTACAGTTTGTTCTAATAAGGGAGATTTAAAGGTATGCGTACCGCTTCTTTTAGCACGAACTACAAAAGATTTGTTTTGTATAGTGTGGGCCATTTGTTCATTTACTTTTTCTTTGATTAATTCAAGTGTTCCTGTATTATCAAATTGTAAAGCCTCAAGTACTTGCTCAATTCCAGGAGTTTCTAAAAGTATCATTCTTACTTCATTAACCACTTCAATAGGGCATACTACTTCCAGTTTATCAGAGAATTTTTTTACATTAATATCCTCAGAAACTCTTTGCGTTAATTTGCAGATATTATTATAAAGTTGTCCCGACATTTGTTTTTTAGCAGCAGAACCTTTAATCATAATTTCCGGGAAGAATTTTACGATAAATTTTTGTGTTTTTCTTTCTTGATTTTCCATATTTTTTCAAAAACCTTCTTGTTTAATACGCGTATTATAACATAAGAAAAAAAATTGTTAAAAAAGACTTAAAATAGGGATGTTTAATTTGTATAAAGCTATAATCCAAAATTAATGAATTATAAAACAAGGTTAAAAATGACAAAAATAGGTATATTATCTTCTTACAATGGAAGTGGTTTTGATGCTTTGTATGAAGCAATCCAAACAGAAGTTCTAAAAGCAGAGATTACAGTTGTAATATCAAATAATAGCAATGCAAATGTACTTAAAAATGCGCAAACTAGAAATATTCCTAATTTCCTTGTTAATACTAAAAAATATCCGAATGAAAATATTGATGAAAAAATCACAGAACTTTTACTTAAACATAAATGTGATTTTGTTTTTTTATCGGGATTTATGAAAAAAATAGAAAAAAATCTCTTAGCTGCATATCCGAATAAAATAATCAATTCTCATCCTGCTTTATTGCCCAATTTTGGAGGTAGGGGAATGTATGGACGTTTTGTACATGAAGCGGTATTTAAATCACATGCTACAAAGAGTGGGGCAACAATACATTATGTCAATGAAAACTATGATGAAGGTTCTTTTGTGATTCAAAAAGAATTAAATATAGAAAAGAATGAAAGTGTAGACAGTATAGAATCAAGAGTCAAAGCTCTTGAAACTATAGCTATTGTAGAAGCGTTTGTAAAACTAGTTAAATAAGTTTTCTAATTCTTCAGTTGTTTTTACAAAACTAACGTTTGATATTTTACCATCTGTTAATTGATATACTGTAATCATATCTTCTTTTTTATCAAGAAAGTTTTCATTTGCTTCATCTAAAAATAAGATTTTGAAAGGATATTTTTTCATTTTTGGAATGGCAAAAAATCTTGCAATTAATGAAGGCATCCCTCTGATATCTCCAATATAAACAGCATTATTAGCGCTTAAGAAGTCACCTTCTTTAGATAATAAAAATTCTTTTAATAAAGAAGAAATATCTTTATCGTAAGCAACTAAGATAGTTTTTGTATCATTTGCTACTGTTTGTTTTGTTTCAAATTGATCTTGTAAAGTGATGTTGGCTAATGTATCGCCTACTTTCATTGGATTTGCTATTGCAAATATACTTAATGTTAATAATAATAGTAATTTTTTCATGGTATTTTTCCTTTTATGAATTGTAGAATAATAGGCATTTAAAGTTAATTAATGGTTAACGAAAATTTAATAAAAATATACATCTAGGTATAATTTAAGCACTTTGATGTATAATTTTTTTATTTTATGAGGTTTATATGAATGAGCTAATAATTGTTTTTTTTCTTGGTTTTTTGATTTTTTTGATTTTTAACAAAAGAAAAAATCAACAATATTATAATAAAAACCTAGAAGAAGAAGTGAAAAAGCAGCTCTTAGAATTAAGAGAAAAAGACAAATTATTAATTGCACAATCTAAATTAGCTGCTATTGGTGAAACCTTAGCTCATATTGCACATCAATGGAAACAACCCCTTTCTCAAATTAATTCTGTTGTTTTAAATATAGAAGCAGATTTTGAAGAAAATAAACTGTCTCAGAAAAAACTAGAAGACCATTTAAATGAGATTGAAAAACTAACCTTTTATATGTCAGATACTATTACTTCTTTTAACAATTATCTTCAGCCCAATGACAAAAAAGAAGTATTTTCAATGAAAGATGCTTTTGATGATGCTTTTGAATTGATATATAAACTGCTTGAATCAAAACGAATCGTATGTAAATTGAATATTAAAAAAGATTCTTTAATTAAGGGTGTAAAAAAAGAGTTTGTTCAAGCTTTGTTGGTTCTTTTAAACAATGCAAAAGATGTGCTGGAAGAGAGAAATATTAAAAATAAAAAAATATCTATTGAAATATATCTTGAAAATAACAATGCAATCTTAAAAATAACAGACAATGCTGGCGGGGTTGAGAATGAATATTTTGATAAAATATTTGATGCGTATTTTACAACAAAACCCCATTCACAAGGAACTGGGCATGGTTTATGTATGGCTAAGATGATTATTGAAAAATCCATGCATGGTTTTTTAAGTGTTCAAAATGAAAAAGAAGGCGCAAGTTTTCGCATTTCTTTAAAAGAAAGGTAAACAATGATTAATGCAAGTATTTTATATGCAGAAGATGAAGAACAAACAAGGCTTAATTATACTAATTATTTACAGCGTTATTTCAAAGATGTTTATTCTGTCTCAAATGGGCAGGAGGCTTTTAAACTTTATGAAGAACATCAACCCAATATTTTACTCTTAGATATTAACATGCCAAAATTAAATGGCCTAGAATTGGCAAAAAAAATACGTTTAAAAGATAAAACAACACGGATTATAATTTTAACCGCCCATTTAGAACAAGATAAACTCCTTTTTGCTGCAGAACTTAATCTTACTAAGTATTTGCCAAAACCTATTTCCCGTATTGAATTAAAAGAGGCCCTTAATGAAGCAGTTAAACAGTTCAAAGAATTAAGTGGAAAAGGCAAACTCTTAAAGCTTGAAGAGGATTTCTCTTGGGATAAAACGTCGCATAAACTTTTTTGCAAAAAAGAAGAAATAAAACTCACCAAACATGAAATTTTGTTATTTGATATTTTAAGTTCAAAAAATGATAGGGTATTTACTATAGATGAAATCACTTCACATTTGTGGGATGATTTTGATGATTGCGAAATGAGTAGCAATAAACTAAAAGATATTATTAAACGTTTGCGAAAAAAAATACCTAAAAATGTCATTCAAAATATCTATGCAGCCGGATATAAACTGAATGTTCTCTCTACTTAAAGAGAAGAATATTATTCCTTACTAATGTAAATTAAAGAATACTTCTTTTTTCCCCTCTTTTGATACTATTGTGCCTCTTTCTTATTTTATACTTTAAGAATATAAAAATCTTTTTTTGAAGGCAGAATATGGAAGCACTTTTAAGAACACCGCTTTATGAAACACAGAAAACGTTAAAAGCAAAAAATGTACCTTTTTGTGGTTGGGATATGCCAATACAATTTGAAGGAATTATTGCTGAACATGGATATTGTAGAAATGATGTAGCTATTTTTGATACTTCACATATGGGAGAGTTTTTCTTCAAGGGTGATATTGTTGAAAGTGGAATTAATACTGCTGTTACTATTGATATTGAAGCTTTACCTATTGGAAAATGTAAATATGGTTTTTTACTGAACGAGGATGGTGGAGTAATTGATGATTTAATTGTTTATAAATTAGCGAGTGATGAATTAATGATAGTTGTAAATGCTTCGCGATCTGCAATTGATTATAAAACATTTGCTTCAAGAATATCTGTAGGTACAATTGAAGATCGATCAAATGAATTTGCAAAACTAGATGTTCAAGGTCCAAATGCTAAAAAAGCTTTAGAAAAGTATTTTGATATTAATTTGGATGATTTAAAATTCTTTTCTTTTGTAGAAACAACTGTAATGAATGAGTATTGTTTATTATCACGTACTGGTTATACAGGTGAGCTTGGTTTTGAATTGTATGTATCTGCTGATATTGCAGTTAAATTATGGGATTCTTTAATAGCTGATGGTGTTAAACCAGCTGGTCTAGGGGCAAGGGATGCATTAAGACTTGAAATGGGTTATTCCTTATATGGTAATGATTTAAGTGAAGAAATTTCTCCTATTGAAGCAAATCTTTCTATGTTTATTAATGTAAAAAGAGATTATATTGGACGTGATGCACTTAAAAAACAAAAAGAAGAAGGAACAAGTAGATTATTGTTACCTTTTAAAACAACGTCAAGAAGATCTGCAAGAAAAGATTTTGAGGTTTACCAAAACGATGTTAAAGTTGGTTTTGTAACATCAGCTGCATATTCACCTACATTAAACGTAGGAATAGGTTTTGCAATGGTAGATGTAGATGTATTTGATAAAGAAAGTACATTTCAATTAAAAGATAAAAGAGGAAGCATAGATGCAAATATTGCAGCACTTCCGTTTATAACAAAAAAATAAAGAAACAGATAAACTATAAAAAATTAAAAGGGATATAAAATGAAAATATTTAATGAAGAACATGAGTGGTTAGAAGTTGAAGGTGATATTGCGAAAGTTGGAATTTCTAAGTATGCAGTTGAACAATTAGGTGATATTACATTTTTAGAATTACCAGAAGTAGATGCTGAAATTACATCAGGAGCCTCTGTTGCTTTTGTTGAGTCAGTTAAAGCTGCATCTGATATTTATGCACCAGCTTCTGGAGTGGTTACAGAAATCAATGAAACTTTATTAGATACTCCTGAAGTATTAAATGAAGAAGCAGAAAATGTTTGGATTTTTAAAATGAAATTATCAGATGTATCTGATCTTGATAACTTAATGGATGGCGATTCGTACGCTAAATTCATCAATACTTTATAAGGAAAATAAATGCCATATACTCCTCATACAAAAGCTGACATTAGAGAAATGTTAGATGTTATTGGATTAGAAAAAGAAACAGATTTATTTTCTTCTGTTCCAAGTGATTTAAGAGTTGACCATTTAAATCTAAGCGATAGTTTAGATGAATTTTCAACCTATACTAAATTTAAAAATATTGCTAAAAAAAATATTACTGATAAAGTAATGTTTATGGGTGGTGGATATTATGATCATATTGTTCCTTCTGGTGTTGATGCATTAGCTGGGCGAAGTGAATTCTATACAGCTTATACTCCTTACCAAGCGGAAGCTTCTCAAGGAACATTACAATCTTTATATGAATTTCAAAGTTTGATTTGTGAAATGACTGGAATGGATGTAGCAAATGCTTCTATGTATGATGGAGCTACTGCTTTAGCTGAATCTGCATTAATGGCAGTACGACTTACAAGAAGAAATAAGATTTTAATTGATGCAGGTGTAAATAAAACTTATATCAAAGTAGTTCAAACCTATTTAAAATTTAGAGATATTGATGTAGAAGTTATTCAAATGGATAAAGACTTAACTGACTTTGCAAGCGTTGAATCAAAAATTGATAATACAATTGCTGCTTATTTATTTCAAAACCCTAACTTTTTTGGAAATGTACAAGATTTCACTTCTTTGATAGCTAAGTTACATGAATCAAAAGTTTTAGCTGTAATGTCTGCTTATCCTATAGCACTTGGAATGATTAAAGATCCAGGTTCTCTTGATGTTGATATTGTATGTGGAGATGGACAATGTTTAGGAAATTATCTTAACTTTGGAGGTCCTACTTTTGGTTTCATGGCAACAAAACAAGAAGATATTAGAAATCTTCCTGGAAGAATTATTGGAAAAACAAAAGATCAAGATGGAAAAGAAATGTTTGTATTAACTATGCAAGCAAGAGAACAACATATTAGACGACACAGAGCTACCTCAAATATTTGTTCAAACCAAAACTTACTGGCTTTAAGAGCTACTATGTTTATGTCTTTACTTGGACGTGATGGTTTTGCAAATATGAGTTCTTTATGTCATTCAAAAAGTGAATACTTAAAAAGTGAATTAAAAAAAGTTAAAGGTATTACTATTTGTAATACAGCTCCTACTTTTAATGAATTTGTGATTGAAACGCCTTTAAGTGCAGAATCTTTATTGCTTAAATTAAGAGATGCAGGTTTTTATGCAGGAATTAACTTAGGTAATTTATATGAAAATCATGAAAATAAAATTATGATTTCAGTTACTGAAAAAAGATCAAAAGATGAACTAGATGCTTTAGTAGCTGCAATAGGAGAGATATTATGAGTGTAACTGAAACTATTTTTGATAAATCACATGAAGGTAGACCTGGATTAGCTTTACCTCCTATGGATGTTCCTGCTGTTTCTTTAGATCGAACTCTGGTTAGAAATGTAAAAGCAAAATTACCTCAAATGTCAGAATTTGATGTAATCAGACACTATACAAATCTTTCTAATAAGAATATGTCAATTGATAAAAACTTTTATCCTCTTGGTTCTTGTACTATGAAATATAATCCAAAGATTACTGAGAGAGTAGCGGCGCTTGAAGGTTTTACTTCTATGCACCCACATTTAATTACTAATAATATGACAGATTCTATGCAAGGTACGCTAGAAACTATTGATATGTTAGAAAAAACTTTATGTGAAGTTACTGGAATGGATGCTTTTACTACAACGCCTCAAGCGGGTGCTCATGGTGAAATGTTAGGTATTATGATGATTGATGCTTATCATAAAAGCAAAGGGAATAAAAGAAAATATGTTATTGTTCCTGATAGCTCACATGGTACTAACCCTGCAACTGCTGCTATGGTTGGATATGAAGTAATTACTATTAAATCAGATGCAAACGGTGCTATGGATTTTGATGAATTTAAAGCAAAAATGTCTGATGAAGTAGCTGCTGTTATGTTAACTGTTCCAAATACTCTTGGAATGTATAACAAAAAAATCAAAGATATTTGTGCTGTAGCTCATTCATATGATGCAATGATGTATTACGATGGTGCGAATATGAATGCTATTATGGGAGTTGCAAAACCAGGTGAAATTGGTTTTGATGTTATTCATATCAATGTTCATAAAACATTTGCAACACCACATGGTGGTGGAGGACCAGGTTCTGGACCTGTTGGAGTAAATGAAAAACTTAAACCTTTTTTACCTGATTTAGGGATTAAAAAAGTTGATGGTAAGTATGAACTTGATCATAGAAATGGTACTTCAATTGGTAAGATTTCTCCTTTCTTTGGACAATATGGAATCTCTTTAAGAGCAATTACGTACATGACATCTTTAGGTGGAAATGGTATGTATAATGCTTCTACAAAAGCTGTGTTAAATGCAAACTACATAAGAGTAAGACTTAGAGATTATTTTGATGTTCCTTTTGATGGTTTATGTATGCATGAATGTGTATTCTCTGCTAAAACGCTTGCTAAAAATGGTGTAACAGCTATGGATATTGCAAAATACTTAATTGATTTTGGTATGCATGCTCCTACTGTTTATTTCCCATTAATTGTAAAAGAAGCCATTATGATTGAACCTACTGAAACAGAAAATAAAGAAACAATTGATATTTTTTGTGACCGTATGATAAAAGCGGTTGAGTTAGCAAGAAAAGATCCTGCTGCTTTTAAAGCTTATCCTAAAACATGGGGAGTATCACGACCTGATGATACTTTGGCTATTAAAGAATTAAACGTAAGATCACGACACTAGATAAATGATTACATAAAGGAAGATTTCTTCTTTTATGTTTTTAAGTAAGGCTTCGGCTTTATTTGAAAGAAGTAATGAGTTTTTAACAAAAATTGATTACTCTTTTTAAAAGAATATTAAAACGTACGTTTTGTAAAAGGATTTGAAATGACAATGAAAACTAAAAACTTTATGAGAAAACCAGAATGGTTAAGAAAAAAGATTGATTTTAAAGCACAAAAAGAAATGGATCAATTATTAAATGAATCAGGAATTCATACTATTTGTCAAGAAGCAAGATGTCCTAATATAAGCGAGTGTTTTGCTAATAAAAATGCCACTTTTTTAATTCTAGGAAATATCTGTACAAGACGCTGTACCTACTGTAATGTAAAAACAGGGAAACCCTTTGAAGTAAACCAAAAAGAAATAGATCAAGTAACTACTTCTGTTCAAAAATTGGGACTTAAATATATTGTAATTACAAGTCCAGCCAGAGATGATTTAAAAGATGGGGGTTCACTTCAGTTTTATAAAGTAACCCAAGATATTCTGGAAAAAGTTCCAGGTGCTGATGTTGAGCTTTTAATTCCAGATTTTAAAGGAAAAACTTCTTCTTTACAAACTGCTGTTGATTCAGGAGCAAGTGTTATTGGACACAATATTGAAACAGTACCTTCTTTATACAAAATAAGAAAAGCATCTACTTATACACGTTCAATTGATGTTCTAAAACAATTAAAAGAATTAGGTGCGGGTAAGATTAAAACCAAAAGTGCGATTATGGTTGGTCTTGGTGAAACACATGAAGAAATGACACAAGTATTCAAAGATTTAAGAGAAGTTGGCTGTGATTTTTTAAGTATTGGACAATATTTACAACCTACAGGTGGTTATGAAGAAGTGAAAGAATATGTTACCCCTGAAACATTTGCTTTGTATAAAAGAGAAGCACTGGATATGGGTTTTGAGTTTGTACATTCTACGCCTTATGCAAGATCATCTTATATGGCTCATGAATATAAGGGCAAAAAAACAAGTAAAGAATAAAAAAAGATTTAAGTAAAAGGAAGAATATATGTATGATGTTATTGTAATTGGAGCAGGACCTGCTGGTTATGAAGTGGCTTCACTCTTAGGTAGTGCTGGAAAAAGTGTATGTATTATTGATAAAAGTGAAAATAGAATTGGTGGAACGTGTCTAAATGAAGGCTGTGTTCCAGCTAAAAACTTTTTAGAAACATCTTCATATATTAAAAAAGCCGCTTATTTTAAGACTACTGGTGTTAATTTTACCTTAGATTCTTTTGATATTGAAGGTCTCAAAAAAAATACCTCGTGTTTGATTACAGATTTAACATCTGGAATACAAGCTAAATTAAAAAAAGCAAAAGTTGAGATTAAATACGGAAATGCTTCTTTTGTAGGTGAAACTTCTATTAAAATAGATGGTGATAACCAAGAGGTTATTGAAGCTTCTAAAATTGTAATAGCTACTGGTTCAGTACACAGAGAACATCCTTTAATGAATCTTGTTGATGGAAAAATTCTATCATCTAAAGAAGTGTTTTCAATAAATGAAATTCCTAAATCTATTTTAGTAATAGGTGGAGGTGCAATTGGTTGTGAATTTGCTTCTTTTTTCGCCTCTTTTGGTACAGAAGTTGATATTGCAGAATTTACTCCACGCTTAGTTCCTATTGAAGATGATGATATAGCAAGAACACTCAAACGAGAGTTAGAGAAACAAGGTATGAGTATTTATTTAAATGCTAATGTTACTTCATACACAGTTAATTCTTCTAATGTAGAAGTAACTATGACTGTTGGTAAAAAAGAGCAAACAAAAGTGTATGACAAAGTACTTGTATCTATAGGAAGAAATCCAAATACAAATGGTCTTAATGCAGAAGCTGGAAATGTTACATGCGATCGTGGTTTTGTAGAAGTTGATGGAAACTTACAAAGTATTTCAAATAAAAATGTTTATGCTATTGGGGATGTTATTAAAACACCAGCCCTTGCACATGTTGCTTATTATGAAGCTAAAAGAGTGGCAGCAATCATTTGTGAAGAAGAAGTTATGAGTGAAAAAGCTATTTTTCCTTCCGTTACATTTTGTACTCCCCAAATTGCAAGTATTGGACAAAGTGAGAGAGCATTAAAAGAAGCAGGCATTACTTATAAAGCCAGTAAAATATTCTTCAAAGTAAATGGAAAAGCCAAAATAAAAGGCGATGACTCTGGTTTTGTAAAAATCATACATGAAGTAGAATCAGGGAAGATTTTAGGTGCAGCTATTATTGGAAATGATGCCACAGAACTTATTCATCAGTTCTTAATAGCTATCAATACCAACCTAAGTATGGATGACTTATCAAAAATGATTTTTGCCCATCCTACTTTGAGTGAAACAATCTTAGATTTGGTTTCTGCTCATTAAGAGAGTTTTGGAAGTTTCCATTTTCTATAATATGCGATTAGGCGAATAACAACGCCTAGAGCAAATAAAATTAGAATATGGAAGATTGTTAATTGATCAAAATAATCTAATACATAAACACTTGTTGCGCACATCAAAGCAATGATGGCATAAAAATCACTTACAAAAATAGTAGGAGTTCTTCCTAAAAGAGCATCTCTTATAGTTCCTCCACCTGTTGCAGTTAACATGGCTAATAACAATACTCCAAAAAAATTAAAGTTTACATCTAAACCAGCAATAGCTCCAGAAATAGCAAAAGAAACAAGCCCCAAGGTATCACTTAATACAAAAAAAGACTTTCCTTCTAAATTATCAATCTTATGAAGTCTAAAAATAATAGCAATAAGTACAGTAAAAATGACAAGTAAGATAGGAATATAGGAAGTAAAAATATGTGGAGTAGTATTAGATATTACATCTCTTAAAATTCCACCCCCAAGGGCAGTTACAGAAGCAATAACAATGATTCCTAAGATATCAAACTTTTTATGCACTGCAATTAAAAATCCACTTAATGCAAAAGAAATAATTCCAATATAATCAGCAAGTTCCAATATACTCATCTTAGTTTTATCCTTCATTTTTAGGAATTATAACAAAAAATCTTAAATATACTTAAATTAGTATACTTAAAACAAAGAATAAAAGGCAAATTAATCTTAAATAAAGTATAAGTATTATATAAAATTGATAATTAAAATCATATTCATTAAGGTGAAAGTTCATATGTTAAAATATTATGATGAAATATCATATTTTATTCAAAAACTTACTGGTGATAAAAACCTAGCAAAAGACTTAACACAAGATACTTATGTCAAAGTCTTGCAAAATAATAGTAAACTAGATGATGCACTTCCAAAAGCTTACCTTTATAAGATTGCCAGAAATCTTGTTATTGATAAAGTAAGAAGAGACAAATTACTAACACAGGTTCATTATGAAGAAGATAAGTGCAGTATTCCTCTCAAAGACATGCCAGATGAAATAGTGACTCAAGAAAATAGAAAAGAAAAACTAAAAGAATGCATACAAAATCTTTCAGCTCAAAATAAAAAAGCCTTTGTATTGTATTATTACAAGGGTTATACAAGAACAGAAATAGCAGAACTGATGAACATAAGCAGAAATGCAGTTGAAAAGAATATCACCAGAGCTACATTAAAAATAAAAGAACAAATGAAGAAAGACGAGTCATGAATTTAGAAAATGAAATTAATAAAATAGCAAATTCTTGGCTACAAAGAAAAAAAGAAGGTTTAACTGAGAAAGAAAAAGATGAATTTTCTTTGTGGATAAAAAATAAAACGCATGCAAAAGCCTATGCAGAAAATAAAGAACTTATTTCAGAATTTTTGAATTTGGATGAAGATTTTATTAGTGAAATGCAAAATGAAGTTTTACAAAAAGAAAATATTTTTACGCGCTCTAAATATATTGCTGCTTCAATAGCAGTTGCCTGTATCTTAATCTTTTCAGCTTATGAAATTGATAGTTATTATTCTACTACTTATACACAAGACTATCTTAGTTCTAATGAAAAAATATTAAATATTGTTTTGCCTGATAAAACAATAATAGATTTAGATGTAAAATCACAAATAAAAATTACCTATTACCTAAATAAAAGAACTGTGATTTTAGAGCAGGGAAAAGTTATCTTTAACGTATCCAAAAATCCTGATAAACCTTTTTATGTAAGATCTGGAAATACCTTAATAGAAGTCATAGGAACAAAATTTGAAGTAGTACATCTAAAAAATAAAAGTGAAATAAATGTTATCGAAGGACTTGTAAAAGTAGACTATATTTATAATAAAAAAGGCGACAAAAAAACACTTTCACAATTAAAAAGATCACAAACCTTAAGTATAAATAATGAAGGAAAAGTTTTAAACTATGGAAATATTGATATAAAAAAGATTGCTTCATGGAAGAATGACATTATTGTATTTGATAAAATGACCCTTGCTGATGCTTCTTTGATTTTTGAGCGTTATAGCAATCAAAAAATGAACTTTTCTACGTATGAATTATCTCAACTTAAAATATCTGGTAAGTTCTCAACCTTGCATTATGATTCTTTTCTAGAAGCTATTTCGCTTATTTATCCAATAAAATACACAAAAAACGCTTCTTTAATTAATATTTCAAAAAAATAAAAAAATCTTGTCCGCTTTTGTACGTTGTTTCGTTTAATTTATAAGAGATATTAGTTCTCATAATCAAAACAAGGAAAAATAAATGAAATTGCGAAAGAATATGCTAGCGGCCTCTAGTTTAGTTTTACTGTTTAGTGTCAACTTGTTTGCCCAAGATGTCTATACTATACAAAACAAAACTCTAAAAGAAGCTCTAGAAATTATATCAAAAAAATCTCACTTGTCATATATTGCAAATGATAAGTTGTTAGAATCTCAAAAAACAAAAAATGTTCAAAATATCGAGGGTTTAGAAGAAACACTAAAAATACTGTTAAAAGGTACAGGCCTAAAAGCTATTATAAAAAATGATGCAATTGTTATTGTAAAAGTAGAAGCGAAAAATAAGATTGCTTCAGACTCAACAAGTTTGGATGATGTAGAGGTTATTGAAAATTCTTCTAATACTACAGAAGGTAGTGACTCTTATACAATATCTTCCATGAACACATCTACAAAAATGAATCTATCAATTAAAGAAACACCACAAAGTGTATCTGTTATCACAAATGATCAAATGAATGATTTAAACATTCAGTCATTTGATGATGTAGTATCTTCTATCGCAGGTATTACTAGTCAAAATAACTATTCTCTTGCACGAGAACTTAAAAGTAGGGGGTTTTCAATAGATTATTATCAAATTGATGGTATTCCTACTTCTTATGATGGAGAGAATCAAGAAGATTTAACAATATATGATAGAGTAGAAATTGTAAAGGGAGCTAATGGACTAATGACAGGAGCTGGAAATCCATCTGCTAGTATTAATTATGTAAGAAAAAATGCTAAAAGTAAGGCTTTTAAAGGCTCTATCGAAGTAAAAACAGGATCTTGGGATGAGTATGGAGCAAGTGTTGATTTAGCATCTTCCTTAAATAAAGAAGGAAGTATAAGAGGAAGGGTTATTGCTAGTAAAAGTAGGAGTAATTCTTTTTTAGATGAATATGAAGTAGACAAAAAAACATTATATGCGGCATTTGAAGCAGATTTAAGTGATAATACTTTATTATCTTTTACTGTGGCAAAAATAGAACATAATGATGATAATTTAGCTGAAACAGCCAATCCAATATATTTTACTGATGGCACAAGAACTGATTTTTCAAGATCAACTTCTTTTCGCTCAAATCAGAACTCTGTTAATAATAAAACTACATCTGCTTCTGCAAAAATAGAACATACATTTAATAATGATGTAAAACTAAGTGCACATTATTCACATAAAAAGACAGATTTAAATCAAATTAGATTTTGGAACAGAACTACTTTCCCTGATAAACAAACGGGACAATTAAATATAGGTAATGGATTTAATTATGTTAATAAATCAAAAATCAATAGTTTAGATATTTATGCTTCTGTGCCTTTTACTTTGGGAACTCAAAAACATGAGTTTCTTACAGGAATAACGTATAGTAAGAATAACAATGATACCTCATATTACAAGTCAACAGGAGCTGATCACCTCAGTAATGTCTATAATTGGAATAGTACGAGTCCAAAACAAACATACATATATGATGGTTATACAAATAAAGAATATAAACAATTAGGAGCTTATGCAATATCTAGATTTTCTATATCAGATGACGTTAAATTAATGTTAGGAGCAAGAGTATCTAATTGGAAGTATAATGAGGAAGACTATTGGCCGGGGAGTGATCCCACAAAAAAGAATTTTACATACAATAATAATATAACTCCCTTTCTAGGTATAGTTTATGATATTACTGATCAACACTCTATATATGCTAGTTATACAAGTATTTTTAAACCACAAACGGATAAAAGAAATATAAGTGGAAAACATTTAGATCCTAAAGAAGGAAACTCTTATGAGCTAGGATTAAAAAGTACTTTATTTAATGACTCTATAAATTCTGGAATAACATTATTTAGAATAGAGCAAGATAATTTAGCAGTTAAAGATAGTTCAAATGTAATTATAGGTACTACAGACCAAGCATACAAACTTGCAGAAGGGGTTGTTTCTAAAGGTATTGAGATTGATTTATCAGGAGAAGTTAATGATAACTTAACTGTAAATTTTGGTTTATCTCATTATAGTGCGAAAGATCAAAATGGTGAAAAAATAAATAGTACTGATCCTAAAACACAAATAACACTTTTTTCTAAATACAAAATAAATAAACTAAGTGTTGGTGTAGGTTTAAACTGGCAAAGTAAATTTTATGAAAATACTACAAATCCTGCTACAAATAAAGATGAAAAGATTTATCAAAAAGCATACTATTTAGTAAATACGATGGCAAAATATGACATTAAAGATAATTTATCCCTTCAATTAAATGTTAATAACTTATTTGATAAAAAATATTATTCTGCTATTTTTTATGGAGCAAGATACAGATATGGAGATCCTCGAAATGTAACGATTAAATTAAACTATACATTTTAAAAATATAAAGAGGATAGGTCTCCTCTTTATATAAAATATCTTAGCTTAGAAATATGTATTTATTTAAATTTAGAAACTTTAATAAATAATTGATTATAATTCTTACTATTAAAATTATTTGAGAGCTAGGATGGAATGGTAGAGCATTATAAAGAGTTATTATTTTATATTATGAAAAAAGTTTCTAGCAAAGATTATGCTCAAGATATTGTACAAGAAACCTATACTAAAGTTATCTCTTTACCAAACCAAAATGATATTACTAATAAAAGAGCCTTTTTATACAAAGTCGCTAAAAACCTGATCATTGATAAAGCTAGAAAAAACAAAATTATAAATGAAGTTTCATATAATGAAAACATTGTTAATATTACAAATGAAGTAGAAGATATAGTACTTGCAGAGAACAGAGAAAAAGTTCTGATGCTTGAGCTTAATAAACTACCTGAGAAAAGAAAAGAAGCTTTTGTATTGTATGTAATAGAAGGATATTCTAAAGATAAAATTGCTTCTATTATGGGGATTTCTAATAGTGCAGTAGCTAAACATATTTCAAGAGCAAGTATAGATTTAAAAGAGAAAATGAGAAAAAAGGAGAATGAAATTTAATGCAAGAAAACAAAAAATTATTTGATGAAATAAATGCGCTTCCTTCTTCTTTTTTAAGTAATTTGCGTGCTGAGGTTAAAGTAAAACGAGAGCGTACAAATAAACGAAAAAACCTTTTTTATAAAATAGCCCCAGCTTTAAGTGCTGCCTGTATCTTGGCTGTTTTATATATGAGTTTTTCTCCAGAAGAAGCAAGTTTTTCACAGGTTTATATGGCTGAAAATAAAATAATTAATGATATCGTTTTGCCTGATAATAGTAAAATATCATTGGATGTAAATACAAAAATCACTGTTAAGTATTATGAAAACAAAAGAGAAGTCACCTTATCACAAGGGAGAGCTTTATTTAATATTGCTAAAAACAAAAATCGTGCTTTTATTGTAAAAACACAAAGAGTAAATATTGAAGTTTTGGGAACCAAGTTTGAAGTAATCAATAAAAAGATGGATTTTTCAGTTAATGTGAGTGAAGGGATAGTACGCGTATTTAATCCTTTTAAAAACAATAAACTGCTTGCATTACTTACAAAAGAACAAAGTTTGATTTTGAATGAATATCGTGAAATTAAAAGCTTAGGAAAAATGAAAAGCGAGAATATCGCAAAATGGAAACGTGGAGAAATTAATTTTGATCAAAGTACTTTGCTAGATATTATCAAGGAGTTTCAAAAATATATTGATATAAATGTAAAAATTGAGGATGAAATAATTGCTTCTTATCCTATTAGTGGAAACTTTGACGCTTATCATTTTAAAGACTTCTTAAAAATACTTACTATTATGCACCCCGTAAAAATCGAAGAAACAGGCAATAAATTTATAATCAAAAAAAAGATTTAAGAATTTACTGTCACGAATATTCATCTCTCTCGTCTTCTTTAGCAGATAACAATTATCAAAGTCGTTATTATCAAAAGGAAAGAAAATGACACTATTAAGTAAAATATTAGTCGCTCCAAGCTTGGTACTGCTCCTATCAAGTAGTTTATACTCACTAGAAACCTACAGTATAAAAACAGACTCTTTAAGTGAAGCTATCACAAAAATATCAAAAATAGCAAAACTACCATTCGCAGTAGATAAAAATATTTTAAAAGGAAAAAAAGCAAATCCTATTAAAAATATAGAAGGTTTAGAACAAGCTTTAAAAGCGCTTCTAAAAGGTAGTGGTTTAAAAGCAGTAATCTCAAATAATACGATTGTAATTGTAAAAATTAAAGCGAATAATTCTTCTTCTACATTAGAGGATGTTGAAGTTATTGAACATGCAGATAATAACACAGAAAATAGCAGTTCTTATACAATAGCTTCAATGAGCACAGCTACAAAACTTAACTTATCACTAAAAGAAACGCCTCAAAGTATTAAAGTACTAACCAATCAAAAAATTAAAGATAATAATATAAATTCTTTTGAAGATGTAGCAGCAGCAACAGCTGGAATCAATATGCAAAAATATTATATGACAAATAATAAAATCTATAGCAGAGGCTTTAAAGTAGATTATTATCAAGTTGATGGAATTCCTACGACGTATAATAATCAAGGACAAGAAAGTTTAATAATATATGATAGAGTTGAAATTGTAAGAGGTGCAAATGGTTTAACTAGTGGAGCTGGAAATCCAGCGGCAAGTATAAATTATGTAAAAAAGAGAGCCACAAGTAAGGACTTTAAAGGCTCTCTTGAAGTAGAAGTAGGTTCTTGGAATGCATATGGAACAAGTGTTGATTTATCATCAGGCCTTAATGAAGAGGGAAGTATAAGAGGAAGAATTATTGCTTCGTATAAACAAAATGATTCTTTTATAGATAATTATAATGAAGATGAAAATACAATTTATACTGCTTTTGAAGCTGATTTAGGGGATAACACATTATTATCACTTACTTTTAGTAAACAAGAGTTTAATAATGAAAATTTTACAGGGGCTGGGCTTCCTATATATTTCTCAGATGGAAGTAGAGCTAATTTTGATAAGTCTTCTAATTTTGGGGGAGATGATGCGTATCACTATTTTGAAACAATTTCTGCTTCTGCCAAACTTGAACATGTTTTTAATAACGAGGCTAAAGTAACAGCAAATTATTCTTATATCAAAAATGACATTGATGAAGTTAGATTTTGGGAGAGATCTTCTTTTCCTAATATAACAACAGGAAACTTAACACTTTCTGAAGCTTGGAATGACTTAGAAGAAAGAGAAACACATGCGGTAGATATATATTCATCCCTTCCCTTTACTTTAGGAAACAGGGATCATGAACTTGTGGCAGGTTTGATGTATAGCAGAGATAAAACAAAAGGAGAGTGGTATATAGGTGGAAATCCTTTAACTAGCAGTGTATACAATTGGAACAGTACCACAACTACTCCCACATACACTCCTGATGGTACGTACGCTAATGAAACAGAACAATTAGGTATTTATTCGGTTGCTAAATTTTCTTTAGCAGATGATTTAAAGTTAATTTTAGGAACAAGAGTATCTACTTGGAAATACAATGAAGATAATGAATATTTTACTTTTCAAAATAATATAACTCCTTTTGCAGGCCTAGTATATGATTTAAATGAACAGCACTCTGTTTATACAAGTTATACAAATATTTTTAAACCTCAAACAAAGAACAAGGATGTAAATGGTGACGCTTTAGATCCTAAAGAAGGAAATTCTTATGAAGTAGGATTAAAAAGTTCATTTTTTGATGACTCATTAAACAGTGCTATAAGTTTATTCAGAATTGAGCAAGATAAATTAGCTGTTAAAGATGGTTCAAATGTTGTCTTAAGTACAAGTGATCAAGCCTATAAATTAGCTGAGGGGGTTGTTTCTAAAGGTATTGAAATTGAAGTATCCGGAGAAATAAATGATAACTGGAATGTAGATTTTGGTTTATCACATTATTCTGCAAAAGATGAAGAGGGTAAAGTTATAGTTACAAATGAAGCAAAAACGCAAATAACACTTTCTACTAAATATACTGTAAATAAATTAAGTTTAGGTGCTGGAATAAACTGGCAAAGTAAATTTTATGAAACAGCTAAAAATCCTTCAACGAGTAAAAATGAAAGAATCTATCAAGAATCATATTACTTAGTAAATATCATGGGAAAATATGACTTAAAAGATGATTTATCACTTCAAGTAAATGTAAACAATTTATTTGATAAAGAATATTATTCTAATATTTTTTATGGTGCAAGATACCGATATGGTGACCCTAGAAATATAACTATGAAACTAAACTATACGTTCTAATAAAATTTTATATAAATAACGCTACATAAATGAGCGTTATTTAAAAAGACTTTGAGAATTCTTATTTTTTATTTAGAAAACAAAAAATCTCAAAGTTTTTTTGAAAACCTGTCCGTTTTTATCACCTAATCCGTCTTATATTATGGAAGTTCATTACTTTTTAAAGGAAAAACGTGAATAAATATTATGCTTTATATAAAGAACTATCAAAAATAGAAAATAATGGCCGTAAAATAGGTTTATTTAGAACAATATGTTCTATTTTTGGTGGCTGCTTTCTTTCTTATTTGGCTATGACTTTATTGGTTTTTTTACTTCCTGGAACGGTTGGTGAAAGTCTAACTGTACCAATAGTTTTTCATACTATTGTTTGGGCTATGTGTTCTTTATGGATAAGCATAGCTCTTACTAAATGGATTGCTTTGATGAGAGTTTTTGTTCCCTCTTTTATATTTTCAATATTATTAGTTATTTTTTATAATCTTTAAGGCTTTTGAATGAATCAATCAATACAAAAAGAAGCAAGCAGACAAAATAATCAAAGACTTTTAAGAGTACATGTAGTTGTAGGGATTACTTTCTCTTTATTTATGTATATATCTGTTTTTTTTGGAATATTTGCTATTGTACTTCCATATATATCAGCTTGGGAAAAACCTTCAAAACATTATGCAATGCCAGATATTAGAAATATAAACTACTCGGCTATGATTGACCCTGTTTTGGCTGATCCTGACTATCCTATGATAAATGGGGTTCAAATAAGGCTTCCTGGTTACAGAGGAAACCCCTCACTTACAATATATGCTCCTTTTACACAAAGAAGAATCTTTAATCCCAATACCAATGAAGAAGTGAAAAACGAAGGCAAACAGTCTCAACTTGCAAGGTTTTTAAATCATATGCATTATGGACGACCTTTAAAAGACTTTGGCTATTGGCTTTTTGGTTTTGTTGCGGTTGCTGGATTATTTTTAGTTGTAGGTGGGCTTGTTCTTGTTATTGTAAAAAAGTTTAATAATACAGGTAAAAATGCCCAAAGTAGATTTTCAAAATGGCACAGAAAAATATTTACTTGGGTTTTCCCTCCTTTTATTATTATTACTTTAACTGGGGCATTGATGAATATAGGTTGGACTATGTCTATGCCTATGACTTACGTTGTTTCCAAAGGTGAGACTTTTCAAGAGTGGAAATTAACTGATCCTGTTTTATTTCCTGCTTTGCCTAGAATTGAAAAAAAGAACGATATTGTGCCTATGTTAAAAATGAATGAACTTATAAAAAGAGCACAAGAGATTAATCCTGATATTAATTTTAATAAAATAATTTTGATTAACTGGAAAGATTCAAGTGCCCAAGCTAAACTCGAAGGTTATAATCCTTATATGCCTTTTTTAAACGGAATATCAAATGATCCTAGTGTCACACTAAAAGGGATTGATGGAAGTTTAATATCTCAAAATAAAGTAATGGATAAACATTGGTCTGGACTTATTTATGACAGTATGATGTTTCTTCATAAATTATTTGGAGTGGATACTTTTACAAGGTTTTTTGTTGTTTTTATAATGCTTATTTCTGCTTTTGCTTTAGGTTTTGGCGTGTTATTGTGGTTAGAGAAAAAAGCCAAAGTTTTTCCTAAAGATATTCCTGTTTATCAAGGTATGGGAAAATTATCCCTAGCTGTTATGATAGGAGTTATTCCTGCAACGGGTTTACTCTTTGTTCTTCAATGGATCTTACCTTTTGATATGCAAGACAGGTTTCTTTTACAAAAAGGAATGTTTGCTGTTTTTTGGATAGCTACTTATACTTGGGCGTGTTATAAGATAAATTCTTATGAAACAGCGAAACAGTTTTTAAAAATAGCAGCAGTTTTTTTTGTTATTTCTCCTTTTCTTCATTTTTATTCTAGTGGTTTTTCACCTGTAAGATTATGGAATGAAAACATGGGGAATATTTTAGGAGTGGATATAGGACTTTTTATTTTTGCTCTTATCTTATTTTATGTAAGTGTAAAACTACCAAGCTCGAGAGAAGAGGCCCAAAAATTTTGGACTAGAATACTATAAAGGAAAAAAATGAAGAAAATATTAATAGTTTTAAGTTTATTTTGCACACTTGGCTTTTCACATAACTTAATAATGGAAGTACTCGATAATGAAGACAATACACTTACAATTGTAGGGGCTTATAATACAGGTGATAAAGCAGCAGGAGCTATGATAAGGTTTGAATCTCTTAGTACAGGAGAAATATTATATAAAAAAAGATTGCCTTATGAGAGTGAACTTACAATAAGTATTCCTAATGAAGCTTACCAAATTGTTTTGGATGGTGGGCCTGATCATGTACTTATCCAAGTAGGAATTAGTCCTAAAGAAGGTTTTTCAAAAAACCAAGAGAGTCAAGTTAATGGTATGGAAACAATGCAAACATCTTCAATGACTTTGACAACACAATTGTCACAAGCTAAGAATAATACGAATATTTGGGGTAATCTAACAATATTTCTTTTTACAATATGTTTGATTTTATTTTTACTTGCAATTTATTTCTCTTTTAAAAATACAGAAAAAATAATCAATGAAATAAGAAAAAGTAATGCCAATATCGAATAAAAAAAGACTTTTTTACTAAATTTATGAATTCTTTTTTTTCTTTGTCCTATTCATGATATTCTTGCGTCTTATTAGTAGGAATATGACATAAAATAAGTTATTTTTTAAATTATTTTACTATAGATGTTTCTAAGTTTCTTTTTGATAATATCTATCAAAAAAGAATTGGGAGCTATGACAAAGTACTATAATGAACTTGTTTACTATGTTCAAAGAATGATAGGTGACAAGGAAAAATCAACAGACATCATACAAGAAACCTATTTGAAGACTCTTGAAAAGTCTAAAACAATGCAGATAAAAAACGAGCGGGCTTTTTTGTATAAAGTAGCTAGAAATCTTGTTGTTGATAAGGTACGAAAAAGAGAAAAACTTCCAAAAGTAATCTTCGAAGAAGCAGAACACTTTATCCCCAAAAAAGAACAGCCTGAAGAAATAGCTTTAATTAATTCAAGAGAAGATGATATCAAAACCATAATAGAAAACCTACCTCTACGAAGTAAACAAGCTTTTGTTTTACATATAATGAAAGGTTACTCACGAAAAAAAATATCAGAAATCATGGGAATTAGTGTTAATGCTGTTCAAAAACATATAACAAGAGGCATAACAAAAGTGAAAGAACAAATAGATTTAGATGAGTGGGAATTGTATGATTAAAAATGAAAAACTAGAGAATGAAGCATCATATTGGTACTCATGTAATAAAGAAGGTTTATCTCTAAGCCAAGAAAAACTTTTCTTAAGATGGATAAACGCTGATATTGAACATAAAAAAAACTATGATTCAATCACTAAAATTGAAAATATTTGTGCTTCTTTTGACGATGAATACCTTAACAATTTAGAACAAGAGGTTCTACTAACAGCAAAAAGATCAAAAATCTTTGGAAACTTAAAATATTATGCAAGTGCAGCTGTTTTTATTTTGGCTATTTGTGTAGGGGCTTTTAAAGTAAATGAGTATTATTCTCCTTCTTATATTAATACTTTAATAAGTGAAACAAAACCCATTAAAGAAGTACTTTTACCAGATGATTCTCTTCTCTCCCTTGATGCTAAAACTAAAATAAATATTAGTTTTTATGTAAGCGAGCGAAGAGTTGAACTTCTGCAAGGACAAGTATTTTTTAATATAAATAGAGATGTAAAGAGACCTTTTATTATTACATCAGGATCAACGCAAATACAGGTATTGGGTACAAGTTTTGAAGTTAAAAAGTTAGATAAACGCACCATAGTTCGTGTTTCTTCTGGAAAAGTAAAAGTATCTTATGTTTACAATGAAAATAAAGCGCCACGTATACTCTCTCTTTTGACAAAAGGCGATGAAATTACGGTTAATTCTTTAGGAAAAGTTACAGCGCTTAAAAAAGTAGCTTTAGATAACATCGCTTTATGGAGAAATAATAAAATATTCTTTGATAATATAAGTATAAAAGAGGCAGTAAATGAACTGTCAAGATATATTACAAAAAAAATAGAAGTGGATGATAAAATAGCTTCTTTAGCTATTACAGGAAAGTTTTTCCTTGATAAACCCAATAAGTTTTTTGAAGCAATCTCTTCTATTCATCCCCTTATTATCAATGAAGAAAAGAATATTATTAGTATTAATAAAAAGAAATAATTTATTAAATAGTAAAATTCTTTTTCATTTTAGGTCCTATTCGTATAATTTTTACGTCCTATGTGTAGAGAACAATTCTCAAAATCATTATTAAAAGGAAATGAAAGAATGAAATTATTAAAAAATTTCTTAATAGCACCAAGTTTAGTATTGCTCATCTCATCTAATCTTCTTGCGAAAAACTATACACTTGAGGCAATGCCTCTAAAAGAAGTGATTAAACTAATCACTTCTGATTTAAACTTACCTTATGTTGTTGATAGTAAGTTTGTAGAAGGAAAAAGAAGCAAAAGTATAGAAAATATTGAAGGTGGATTAAAAGCCTTAAATAAAATACTAAAAGATTTTAATTTAAAAGCAGAAATTAAAAATGATCTTATAATCATCAAAAAGATGAAAATAAATAATTCTTCTAGTTCTACTTTAGAGGATGTAGAAGTTGTAGAAAGTTCTGATTTAGGTACAAGTAAAGATGGGTATTTAGTATATAAAAGTTCAGATGTAGGTTTATGGAAAGGAAAAAGTTTACAAGATACTCCCTATTCCTTAAATGTCATGTCAAAAGATTATATGGAAAATTTGAATGCGACATCAATAGATCAATTGTATAGCATAAATCCAGTTATGCAGATGAATTGGAGTGAACAACAAAATAATAATGGATATGTTTTTTTACGAGGTTTTTCTTCTTCTGCTTCGGCATTTGATGGAATGAGAAGAGAGAAATGGCAATGGACACATAATACTAATGTAGAAGAGTATGAAAGATTAGAAACAATTACTGGCTCATCTGGGTTTTTATATGGACCCTCTCCTGTAGGTGGAATTAGAAACTTTATAGCTAAAAGACCAAGTTCTACTGCTCAATATAGTGTAAAACTTGGTAATGCGGGAGGAAAAGGTCCTTATGCTCACGTAGATTTAAGCTCACCTATAGATGAGGCAGGAAGATTTGCATACAGATTAAATATTGTTACTCAAGATGGAGAAACCCATGTCAAAAATCAAAACTTAAAAAAGAACATATTTAATCTTACATTAGATTATCAGCTTACGGATAATGTATTGTTACAAGGGCTTATATCTGATAGTTATTATAGATTAGATGGAAGGCAAGCGTATTGGAATATTGCAAGTGGAGCTACGAGACCAGATGCATCTTCTATTGATTCTAATAAAATTTGGGGCCAAGAATGGTCTTATCAAGAAAGCGAAGTAAGACGATATAGTACAAATTTATTGTGGGATATCTCTGATTCTGTCAAATTTAGAGCGGCATATATGCAAGAAAAAGTAACAAGAAGTGGTTTTTCTGCTGACAATACAATTCAAACAAACGGAACGTATTCGCAAGAAGTAATAAATGATACAAGTGAAGATGACCTTTATGGAAAAGGAGCTTACGCGTATGTAGATGTTGATTTTGATATAGGAAGTGTTAATCATCAGGCTACCATAGGAGTTCAAGCAAGCCAGAGTCATTGGACAACTCATAATATGGATGATACAAACTCTACTGTGAACTTAAGCGGGTTATCTTTATCTTCACCTACAAATGTTGCTGTACCTGTTGCGTCAAAAGTATTATCTGTGGATACTAAGCAGTATTTTATGAAAAGTAAGAATCTTACTTTTGGGGATAGTATTACGTTTAATTCTAAATGGTCTATGCTTGTGGGTGTTAGTTATTTAAATCTTCAATACAAAGACAAAAACTATGAAGAGAGTACTTTAACTCCTTCAATCTCTTTTGTATATAAACCTTTTGAGGACTTAAGTTTATATACTAGTTATATGGAAGGTGTAGAACTAGGAGGAATTGCTAAGGATACGCATAATTCAGCAGCAGTTGTAAATGCTGGAGATTCAATGGATCCCTTAAAAAGCAATCAAATTGAGCTGGGGGCAAAGTATTCGAATAATAATATGTTTTATACCTTGGCATTATTTCAAATTGATAAAGGTTTAGAGTATTATGATTCTACAAATGCCAATGCACCTGTTTTTGTTCAAGATGGAAGACAAGTACATCAAGGTCTAGAGTTTACATTTACAGGCAAAGTTACTGATAATTTAACTGCAGTAGGTGGATTTACGCTTCTAGATGCAAAAATAAAAGAAAATAAACAAAACCCAGAATATGAAGGAAAACGCCCTGATGATGTAGCTAATGAATTTGCCAAAGTATATTTAGAATATACTCCTTTTACCAGAAAAGATATTTCTTTAAATACAGGAATAAATTACACAGGAAGTTTTTATGGGAATAAAGAGAATACAGATAAAATGCCTTCATATACCTTAGTTAATATAGGTGCCAAATATACTACTAAAGATACGAAAAAACCATTGACTTTTAGAGTAAATATTAATAATGTTGCGGATAAAGAATATTGGGTTAATAAACAATTTTTAGGGGATAGAAGAACAATACATGCTTCTGTTACAATGAAATTCTAAGAACAGAATTTTTACTTTAAAATAAAGAGCTTTTTTTGCTCTTTATTTTTTAATTTTAAGCCCTAAATAAACGTCCAAAACTCTATCAAAACAAATGATCAAAATCTGTTGCAGTTAAATACATAATAAAGAGCATCAAACAAAAAAATAGAAATGAAACAATCTTTTGTTTAAAACTTAAGACTACACTTTCACCACTTATATTTTTATACCCAAAAACAATGGATTGTAAAGTACCATGTTCTTTATGTAAGAATCTGTCTAATAATACGCCAGATATATGAACAGCTATAAGGATAAGCATTAAGTTTGCTATTATTTCGTGAATATCTTCAAAAATAGAAGTGTTTAAGAATTTGAAATAACCTTTATTGGGTTCTTCTCCAAGAGCTAAAAGGCCTGTTAATACCACAATACCAATTGTTATTAATAAAAAATACAAAACAAAAGACGCTGCTGGATTATGACCTGCATAAATCTTTGTATCTTTTTTTAATAAAATATCTTTTGAATAATTAAGTGCTTCTTTGAATGAAAGATTAAAATCTTTAAAGTTTGAATACTTAGGGCCAATTTTCCCCCATAATAATCTAAATAATATTAATACCCCAATACCATAACCAAACACCGAATGAATTTTTAAATAATCATCGTCTCCACTTATATAAGTGATTACAATAAAAAGAACCAAACAAGAGTGAAATACTCTTGTGGGAAGAGACCAGATATATGTTTTCATTTTTTGCCTTTAAAAAATCGATAGACCCGTTTTTGTTGTAAACAACTCTAGGGCTTTTGTTCCTATTAAAGAGTTTCCATTTTTATTAAGCTCTGGAGAATACACAGAAATAGCCATAAGATTTGGAATGATTGCAACTATTCCTCCTCCTACCCCACTTTTTCCTGGAAGTCCTACTTTAAAAGCAAAATCCCCTGAAGCATCATAATGACCACAAGTTAACATCAAAGAATTAATTCTTTTGGCTTGGGATTGGGTAACAAATTCTTTTTTTGAAAGAGGGTCTGTTCCGTGATTTGCTAAAAAAAGCATAGCGCGACTGAGTTCATTTGTACTCATTGAAATAGAGCAGTGTTTAAAATAGGTTTGGGCTACTTCCTTAATATCGTTTGAAATATTTTTATAACTTTTCATCATATTTAAAAGTGCAAAATTCATATACCCTGTTTGTTCTTCTGAAGCAGCTACTTCTTTATCATAAACAATATTTTTATTATTTGATATTTCTTGAATAAAAGCTAGGACTTTGGTAAAAGTTTTTTCCTTGTATTTATTAATTAATAAATCAGTAGTTACCAATGCCCCTGCATTAATAAAAGGGTTTCTTGGAATTCCATTTTCATATTCTAGTTGAACCAGAGAGTTAAAAGGATCTCCTGAAGGCTCGTGTCCTACATTTTTATAAAGCTCTTTTCCGTACAAATGCAAAGCAAGGGTAAAAGTAAATACTTTTGAGATACTTTGAATAGAAAATTTTTGATTGTAATTTCCAATATGAAAACTTGTTCCATCAAAAAGCTGAATACTCATAGCAAACTGTTTTGGATTTATATTTTTAAGAGCAGGAATATAAGATGCTACTTTACCTTTATTATATAAGGGCTGTATTTCTTCTTGTATTTCTTTTAAGATTAAATCGTAATTCATTTTATCCTCCTTTGTTTTTATAAACATATTTTAATTTTACTTTCCTAAATATTGTATTAACAAATAAGGTTTATTTTGATAATTAATAATAATTTACATGATTAATGACAAATTAATAGGAATAATTATAAAATTATGCTTAATTTAAGCTTGTATTTAGTATACTCGCGCAAAATATTACCATAAAGAGTTTAAATGAGAGATATTAGAAATATTGCTGTAATTGCACACGTTGATCACGGTAAAACTACATTAGTAGATGAATTATTAAAACAATCAGGGACGTTTACGGCTCACCAAGACGTAGGTGAACGAGTAATGGATAGTAATGATATTGAAAAAGAAAGAGGAATTACTATTCTTTCTAAAAATACTGCTGTTGATTACAAAGGTGTAAGAATTAACATTATTGATACTCCAGGCCATGCTGACTTTGGTGGAGAAGTTGAACGTGTTCTTAAAATGGTTGACTGTGTACTTTTATTAGTAGATGCTCAAGAAGGTGTTATGCCTCAAACTAAGTTTGTTGTTAAAAAAGCCTTATCTTTAGGACACAGACCAATTTTAGTTGTAAATAAAATTGATAAACCAGGTTCTGATGCTGATAAAGTTGTTGATGAAGTATTTGACCTGTTTGACCAAATGGGTGCTACTGAAGAACAGTTAGAATTCCCAGTTATTTATGCAGCTGCAAGAGATGGTTATGCGAAAATTGCTTTAGAAGATGAAAATAAAGATTTAACTCCTTTATTTGACATGATTTTAAAAGAAGTTCCAAAACCAACAGGATCTGATGATAATGGTCTTCAATTACAAGTATTTACACTTGATTATGATAACTTTATTGGAAAAATCGGAATTGCTAGAATCTTTAATGGAACAATTTCTATGGGTGAAACTATTCTTTTAGTTAAAGCTGATGGTGAAAAAGTTAAAGGTAGAGTTTCTAAACTTATCGGATTTAAAGGTATTGAGAGATTTGATATTGATAAAGCTGGTACGGGTGATATTATCGCTGTTGCTGGTTTTGAAACAATTGATGTTGGAGATTCACTTTGTGATCCTTTAAACCCAATGCCTTTAGACCCTATGCATATTGAAGAGCCTACTTTATCTATTACTTTCCAAGTAAATGATTCTCCACTAGCTGGAACTGAAGGTAAATTTATTACATCTAATAAAATTGATGAGAGATTAGCTTCTGAAATGAATACTAATATTGCTATGAATTATGAGCAAATTGGTGAGGGTAAATTTAAAGTAAATGGTAGAGGTGAGTTACAAATTTGTATCTTAGCTGAAAATATGAGAAGAGAAGGTTTCGAATTTTGTATTGGACGACCAGAAGTTATTATTAAAGTTGTAGATGGCGTTAAAATGGAGCCATTTGAGCATTTAGTAATTGATACACCTGATGAATTTACAGGAACAATTATTGAAAAACTAGGTAAAAGAAAAGCGAATATGACAAACATGGTTCCAATGGGATCTGGTTATACACGATTAGAATTCGAAATTCCTGCACGTGGACTTATTGGTATTAGAACTGAGTTCTTAACTGATACTAAAGGTGAAGGTGTAATGAATCACTCTTTCTTAGATTTCAGACCTCATTCAGGTTTTGTTGAATCTAGAAAATACGGTGCTTTAGTTTCTATGGAAGCTGGAGAAGCTGTTGGGTATTCAATCTTTAACTTACAAGACAGAGGGGTTATGTTTATTAAACCTCAAGATAAAGTTTACTCAGGTATGGTTGTTGGTCAACATGCTAAAGGGAATGATTTAGATATTAACCCTATTAAAGCCAAACAACAATCAAATGTTAGATCATCAGGTGCTGATGAAGCTATTAAGTTAGTTCCACCAAAAGTTATGGGTCTAGAAAATGCACTAGAGTGGATTGAAGATGATGAATTAGTTGAAGTTACTCCTATTTCTATTAGAGTTAGAAAAAGAGAATTAGATGCTAATATGAGAAAAAGAACAGCTAAAACGAAGAAGTTCTCTAACTAAAATTATTTAATAATTTTAAAAAGGATGTGCTTCTTAGCACATCCTTTTTTTTATGCCAAAAAATTAAAACCTAGGATTTAAAATGTCAATTAATATTAAAAAAGTAAGTTTGAACGAAGTTAAAGAAGTCGCAAAAGTTTTTAATGCCTACAGAGTTTTTTATGGACAAAAGAGTGATTTACCTTTAGCGGAAGAATTTTTAAAACAAAGAGTACAAAACAATGAGTCTGTAATCTTCTGTATTTTTGATGAAGAGAATAAAGCCTTGGCTTTTACACAGCTTTACCCCAGTTTTTCTTCAGTATCCGCAAAAAGGTCCTGGATTCTCAATGATTTATTTGTAGATGAAAATTATAGGAAAAGGGGATATGCCAAAGCACTGATGCAAAAAGCAAAAGAGATGGTACAAGAAGATGCTTCAAAAGGTATATTTTTACAAACACATAAGAACAATAAGAATGCACAAGCTTTATATGAAAGTTTAGAGTATGAGAGAGATGAGGAATATTATTCATATTATTTGAGTCTTTAAAAAAGACTTATGATGAAGAATATTACTTTAAAACAAATAATAAAAATTAAAATAAAAAATAAATAGGAGAATATTTTCTCCTATAATAAGGAGAAAATATGAAAGATTACATCATAGTAATAACAATAGAAATAACAACAGTTTTAGCTTCATTTTACGCAGTAAGTTTATAAAAAATTCTTATGAACCTATCTACTAAGTTTATTTAGCAAGAAACGGATTGCTCAAATTAGGTATTTATACTAAAATATATCCAGATAAGTTAATATATAATTTGTATGGGACAACTGATAAGGATGATTATGGCTAAGAGTGAAATAAAAAACTATGAACATTACGAGCAAATAAAAAAAGCTATTGATTATTATGAAAAAAATTATAAATACCAACCTTTAATAGAAGATGTAGCTTCAAATATAGGTTTGAGTAAGTTTCATTTTGCCAGACTTTTTAAAGAATATGCAGGCATTACTCCTAAGCAATTTTTGCAAAGTACTACTTTGGAATATGCAAAAGTGCAATTATTAGAATCTAAATCTTTATTCGAAACAAGTTTGGAGCTTGGTTTATCAAGCTCTAGTCGATTACATGAACTCTTTGTTAATTTTGTAGGCGTTACGCCTAATGAATATAAACAAGCAGGTGAAAACTTAGATGTATATTATGGATATGCTTATTGTTCTTATGGTAAAGCTCTTTTAGCGTATACAAAAAAAGGAATCTGTGCTTTAGAATTTTGTGATAATAATGAGAATGAATTGTTAATAAGATTAGAAAAAACATGGAAAAATGCAAAACTTATTTTGAATAATGAAGAAGCACAAGTTTATTTAGAGAAGATTTTTTTAAAAAAAGAAAAAATGGATGTTTATGTTCAAGGAACAAATTTTCAAATAAATGTCTGGAAAGCCTTGCTTAGTATTCCAAGTTCATGTATTCTTTCTTATAGTGATATTGCTTTAAATATTGGAAAAACAAAAGCCGTACGAGCGGTTGCTTCAGCTATTGCTTCTAATCATATTGCTTTATTAATTCCTTGCCACAGAGTTCTTACTAAAAGCGCAGCTCTTGGTGGATACAAATGGGGAGAGAATAGAAAAAGAATTATTCTTGCTTATGAACAAAGTAAAACTTAAGAGCTAAAAAAATTCCTAACTTTATTTTTTAATTTTGTAAGTCCCAGTCTGATTCCAGAATAGCGCATAATAGTGCTAAGTTCATTCCACTTAAGCGTATTATAACAAGGTTTGGAACAGTGTCTGCATCGTGGTTTAATCTCATGAGGGCATTTTTGAAGTTTCACAAAAGAGTAAGAGATTGTTTTATAACAGTCTTCACATAAATTAAGGTTATAAAAATAGCTTTTATTTTTATAATCTAATTCCACTTCTCTAGAAAAGCGGTTTTTATGTTTATTGCCTTGGCAGTACATATGAACAAATTTACTTAAGGTTTGTATTTCACTGTCAAATTTAGTGTTTTCCATACTTTATTCTTTTTATTAAGTATTACAGTTTTTTGGATATTTTACCTTGAGTTAAATCAAGGACTTAGGCTTTTTTAAGATGAAAATGTGTGATTTCTGAGCTTGCCCCTAAACGCATAGGAGGTCCCCAAAATCCTGTACCTTTGTTTACATAAATTTGAGTACTAAGATTATGTTGATGAAGACCTCTTACATAAGGTTGCACCAATGAAACCAAAAAATTAAAAGGTATAATTTGTCCTCCATGTGTATGGCCTGAGAGTACCAAATCTACACTTGAAGGAACTTCTTCTATAAATCTGGGTTGATGTGCCAAAAGAACAGTGGGAGAGTTTTTCTTCCCTTGGAGAGCTTTTTTGATATCGGGTTGATAGGCTCCATATTTATAGCCATAAACATCATGAACTCCAGCCAGATTAAAACCTTGATTTTTTTCTCCAATATAAACATGTTCATTGTCTAGTACTTTTATTCCTAGATTTTCAAGTGAAAATAAGATAGCATCAATATTGTGATAAAACTCATGGTTTCCAGAGATGAAATATACACCGTATTTACTTTTTAAATATTGCAATTCATCCAAAGAACTTTGAGCATATTTTAAGGATGTATCTACTAAATCTCCCGTAATAACAACAATATCAGCATTTAAACTATTGACTTTTTTAACCAAAGTTTTAATAAAAGCTTGATCAATTAAACCCCCAATATGTACATCACTTAATTGTACTATTGTATATTCTTTTTTTAGGTCTTTAATTTTTACATCTATTTCTTCTACAATATAATGTTTTGCATTGTACATAGATTTAGCAGTCAAAGTGGTTCCTATAACAATGGTAGAAACATCTAAAGATTTTTTGAAAAAGTTTCTTCTGCTTGTTTGCATAGGTGTTTTTTTAAGAGCAAAAGAAAGCAGATCATAAATAAAAGTCAAAGAAAACAGAACAAAAGTAAGACCTATGCTTAGGGATAATATGAAGTATAACCAGTTAGGTATCATAGGATAATATCTTGCACCCATATAAAAGACTATAGAAAAAAAGTTAAGTATTAAAAAATAGCGAAAGATTTTTTTGTATTTTGAATGTAGGTCTAGTTTATTAACCAAACGTTTTTGAATGTAATAAGAAAATAAAGCTTGTGCGCTTAAAAAAACGCTTATAAATATTAAAAAATGCATACGTAATTATAAACTAGCTTCTTTAATCATTGATTAACAAAAGAATTTATTCTCTAAAATTCTTTATACACGTTGTAAGTGAAGCTAGAAGGGTATCAATTTCTTCTATTTTTTGCGAATAATGAAGAGATATTCTTAACCATCCCGGTCTCTCCCCTAATTCAATTTGATCTTTTAATCCAAGCAGATCATGACCATAAGGCCCTGCGCAAGAACATCCTGCTCTTGTTTGTACTCCTGAGTGAGTGGACAAAGCATCGCAGAGTTCATAAGGATCAATAATACCTATATTAAAAGATACAATCCCAATATTTTTAGTCTCTAAGTTTCCATAAATAGTACACATAGGGATTTTTTGAAGTTCAGTTATAAAATACGAGTACAGTTTTTCTTTTTTTAAAGAAATAAAATCAAAACCAATTTCATTTCTTAGTTGATAGGATAAAGAAGCTTTAATTAATTGAAGAATCCCAGGTGTTCCAGCTGTTTCTCTTGTGACAATATCTTGATCAAACCATTGATTTTTTTTATTAACATAAGTAACTGTTCCTCCCCCTGCAAAAGTAGGAGGAATCTCTGTATCAATAATTGTATTTCGCGCAATTAACAAACCACAAGAACCAGGCCCCCCTAATAATTTATGAGGAGATAAGAACATTACATCATAAAGTTCACAAGGGATATTCATATAAGAAGAGGATGCAGCTGCATCAAAAACTACAAGGGCTTTGTATCTTCTCAAAATTTTAGATATTTCTTCGTAAGGAGTAATAATACCTGTTACATTAGAAGCGGTACAAAAAGCCCCAATTATTTCTCTGTTTCTATTGTCTTTTAAAATATCTTCTAATAAAACCAAGTTGATTAAACCATCTTTACTTAAGGGTATTCTTTGTACTTCACATAAGGCTTCTCTGTAGGTAACTTCATTTGAATGATGTTCATAAGGTCCTACAAGAACCAAAGGAAGTTTAGATTTATTAACAGTGATTTTAAATCTTTTTGTTGTTGCTGGAGGAATATAAATCCCAAGTAATTCTTGAAATTTTTTAATAGCAGCTGTTGCCCCATTTCCTGTTGGAATAATAGAAAAATCCTTAGATACGCCAAGAGATCGATGCAAAGATTCTAGGGCTTCTAAATAATAATCATTGGTTCTTGAAGCCATGGATGCTTCTTTTGAATGAGTATTTGCATAGGTTTCAAGTACATCATGCATTCTGTTTTCAATTTGTCTAAAACCTAAACCAGAAGCGGTGTAATCGAAATACAGTTTTTTATGTTTCCCAATAGTATTGTATCTTACAAAATCAAGTGTTTTTGTATTTTCATGTATAAAGGGTCGATAAAGTTTTTCCATTTAATCTTCTTATTTCTAGAAATGTATTTTTGACATTGTACAATAAATCTCTTCTAGAACTTATGAACTTCTATTTATTTGTCAAAGTATTTGGATAATTTTTCACTTTATAATTTTATCTTGAAATAAATAATATTTAGTAAAAATTTCTTTTTCTTAATATAAAGATAAGCTAAATATTTTATTGTGCATGACCGTATATTTAATCAATAAAGATAAGATAATTTAATTATATTATACAAGAAAATAAAAAGTTTTTATAGATATTGGAAAAGAGTGGAATTTATTATTAAGGACTTATTACTCTCATTAGTTATGAGAGTAAAAAGTTATTTTTTGAAATTATAAAACTTCTTTAGCTTCCCAATGAGGAAAGTGTTTTCGAACTAGGGCATTAAATTCAATCTCAAATTCTGAGTGCTCATTAATACTTGTTTTTGTAGTTTCTTCTGATTTTTTAACAATCATCCCAGCACCTACAGTATTATTAGTAATTCTATCAATAATAACAAAAGAACCCATTGCTTTAATATGATCGTATGCATCATATGCAATGGTTTGATTTAAAGATAGTTTTGCATGTGCTATTTCATTTAAATTTAATGTATTGCATGGTTCTTGCTCCATTGTATTAACATTGGTTTTATGATAAAAAGAGTCAATAGTTCCTGTTGTTACAGTTGCAGCTCTTTTAATATAATAAGAGGTTCCTTTAATTAAAGGTTTATCATCCATCCAAACAAGATTAACATCAAAGTCTGTTCCCATATCTGCTTGTTCATCACTTTTTACTAAAATATCACCACGTGAAATATCTATTTCATCGTTTAATGTAATCGTAATAGCTTGTTGTGCATAAGCATAAGGAAGGTTGCCATCATAAGTAACAATTTCTTTAACTGTTGAGCTTTTTCCTGAAGGTAAAACAGTAATTGCATCACCAACAGAAATAATACCAGCAGCAATAGTTCCACAAAAACCTCTAAAGTTTAGATTCGGTCTGTTTACATATTGAACAGGCATTCTAAAGTGTGTTAAATCTCTGTCACTTGAAATCTCTAAATGTTCAAGCGTATGCATTAAAGTATCACCCTTGTACCAAGGAGATTTTTCACTTACATTTACAACATTATCGCCGTTTAAAGCAGATAATGGAATCATAGTAATATCAGAAGTTAATCCAATTTCATCGGCAAACTCTTCATAATCTGCAACAATTTCATTGTATCTGTCTTCTTTAAAATCAACCAAATCCATTTTATTAATTGCAATAATTAAATGTTTGATTCCTAAAAGTTTAGTAATAAAACTATGACGTCTTGTTTGTGTTTGAACCCCATATCTTGCATCAATTAAAATAATTGCAAGATCTGCTGTTGAAGCACCTGTTGCCATATTTCTAGTATATTGTTCATGACCTGGGGTATCTGCTATGATAAATTTTCTTTTATCGGTTGCAAAATATCTATAAGCTACATCAATAGTAATACCTTGCTCACGCTCGCTTTGTAAACCATCAACCAATAAAGCCAAATCAAATTCACCATCAGTAGTCCCTGATTTAATAGAATCTTTTTTAATAGCTGCTAATTGATCTTCAAAAATCATTTTTGAATCGTGTAATAATCTTCCAATTAAAGTAGATTTTCCATCATCAACACTTCCACAAGTTATGAACCTCAATAATTGTTTGTTTTCGTGTTCTTTTAAATAACTTTCTATATCTTTTGCTATTTTATCTTCTTGAATTGACATCTTAAAAGTACCCCTCTATTTTTTTCTTCTCCATCGAACCAGCAGAATCATTATCAATAACTCTTCCTTGGCGCTCGCTCGTTTTTGTTAATAACATTTCTTGAATAATCTCTGGCAAAGTTGATGCAGTTGACTCAACAGCCCCTGTTAAAGGATAACATCCAAGTGTTCTAAATCGTACCGATTCCATTTTTGGAACTTCACCCTCTTTTAGAGGTAATCTGTCATCATCAACCATTATTTTCACACCATCACGCATAACAACCGGACGTTTTTTTGCAAAATATAAAGGAACAATAGGAATACCTTCTAAGTAAATATATTGCCAGATATCTAATTCTGTCCAGTTAGATAATGGAAAAACTCGAATAGACTCCCCTTTTTTAACACGTGAATTATAAATATTCCATAATTCAGGTCTTTGGTTTTTAGGATCCCATCTGTGTTTTTCATCTCTGAACGAATAAATTCTCTCTTTTGCACGAGATTTTTCTTCGTCTCTTCTAGCGCCTCCAAAAACAGCATCAAATTTCCATTTGTTTAAAGCTTGTTTTAAACCGGCTGTTTTCATAATATCTGTATGTACAGCAGAGCCATGAGTAAAAGGGCCAATTCCTTGATCTATTCCATCTTGATTTTTATGAACCAATAGTTCAAACCCAAGTTTTTTCTGCATTTGATCTCTAAATTCAATCATTTCTTTGAATTTCCATGTAGTATCAACATGCACTAAAGGAAAAGGAAGTTTTGCAGGATAAAATGCTTTTTGAGCTAAATGCAACATTACTGCTGAATCTTTTCCAACTGAGTAAAGCATTGCAGGGTTATCAAATTCTGCTACTACTTCTCTCATAATATGTAAAGATTCTGCTTCTAATTGTTTTAAATGTGTTAATCTTTCGGTATTTATCATTCTTATTTTCCTAACTTTTAACTTGTAGTATTTTTATTTAACATGTAAACCACACTCTTTGTGTTCGGGGTTTTCCCACCACCATCTTCCACTTCGTACATCTGCGCCTTTTGCTACAGCTCTTGTACAAGGAGCACAACCAATAGAAGGAAAACCTTTATCGTGTAATTTATTATATGGAACTTTATTTTCTTTAATATAATTCCATACTTGTTCTTCATCCCATAATAATAAAGGATTTACTTTTATAACATCATTTGTTTCATCAAACTCAATAATATTTAAACTCTCTCTAGTAACACTTTGAGAGGCTCTTAATCCTGTAATCCAAACCTTAAGAGGTTTAAGTGCTCTTTGTAAGGGTTCAATTTTTCTTGTAAAACAGCAGCTTTTTCTTTTCTCAATGGATTCATAAAAACCATTAATTCCTTGAGAGGAATACAGTTCTTGAACTTCTTCGTGTTTTGGAAAAAACACATGTACTTTTGTTCCATATTTTAGGTTTGTTGCATCCATAACTGCATAAGTCTCTGGATGTAAACGCCCTGTATCTAAAGTAAAGATATTGGCTTCTTTATTTATATCTAACATCATATGGGTAAGTACTTGGTCTTCTGCTCCAAAACTTGAAGACAAAGCGGCATCTTGTTCATACTCTTTTAAAAAATATTCTAATACTTCTTGTGGAGTCGAAGTGCTAAATTTTTTATTTAATTGTGCAATATTCATAGTATTCCTAAATCTGATAATCGTTGTTTGTTGGTTTTTTTCCAAAAGAAATTTTATTCCATAACCTCTCATGGTAATAATATAAAATCATTTTTGTAAAAAGCTCAATAGAACCAATAGATGCTGCCATTTTTAAATCCCCTGTTATAAAATATGAGATGATGACAGTATCAAGTGTTCCTACGGTTCGCCAAGAGATAGTTTTAACTATAGATCTATACGCTTTGTCTTGCATTCATTACCCTTCTTATATGTTGATAAGGATTATTCCTCATCAACATCATATAAACCTGTAGTTAAGTAACGCTCACCTGTATCACATAAAATAGTTACAATAACTTTTCCAGCATTTTCACTTCTTGCAGCTACTTGTTGTGCAACAAAAGCATTTGCTCCTGAAGAAATACCTACTAATAAACCTTCTTCTTTTGCTAGGGCTCTTGAAGTTAAAATTGAATCTTCATTTGAAACTTGAATTACTTCATCATAAATTTTTGTATCTAAAACTTCTGGAATGAAACCTGCTCCAATTCCTTGAATTTTATGAGGACCTGGTTTTCCACCTGATAATATAGGAGAAGCTTCTGGTTCAATAGCAATAATTTTAATATCTTTATTGTGTGCTTTTAATACTTCCGCAATTCCTGTAATAGAACCACCTGTACCAATAGCAGAAATTAAAATATCAATTTTCCCATCTGTATCTGCTAAAATTTCTTTTGCAGTTGTAAGTCTATGAATTTCTGGATTTGCAGGATTTGCAAATTGTTGTGGTACAAAAGAGTTAGGAGTTTCGTTTGCTAATTCTTTAGCAGCATCAACCGCACCTTTCATTCCTTTTGCAGGTTCAGTTAATACAAGTTCAGCACCTAAGGCTTTTAATAATTTTCTTCTCTCAATACTCATTGATGAAGGCATAGTAAGAATTAATTTAAGACCAAATGCAGCACAAACTGATGCTAAAGCGATTCCAGTATTTCCAGATGTTGGTTCAATAATAGTGGTATCTTTTTGAATATCACCATTATCAAGAGCTGTTTGAATCATATTCAAACCAATTCTATCTTTAACAGAATGAGTAGGATTCATAAATTCACATTTTCCTAAAACAGTTGTACCATTTGTACTTGCTTTTTGTAACTTAACAAGAGGTGTATTTCCAATTAAACCTGTAACATTATTTGCATATTTCATTTTATTACCTTTGTGTGTTTTTATATTGAATAATGAAGATTTTCATTATATTTATCTAAATATTGATCTAACTCATCTAAACTCAGAGAAAACAAGCTTTGTGTTTTTTCTTTTACTTCTGTAAAGAAAATATCAAGCGCGGGATTACTGCATTTATTATCTGCTATTCTTAAATCATCTTCTAATACTAACAGAATATCCAATACTTTAATCTCATTTGCTTTTTTTGCCAAACGATAACCACCTTTTGATCCTCTTACTGAGCTTACTAATTCTGCTCTTCGTAACTTACTTAAAAGTTGCTCAAGATAATTTTGAGGAATACTTGCATTTGCAGATATTTCTCTAATTTGCATAGGTGTATCTTTTTTATTTTTTGACAATTCATGCATGGCGGTTAAACCATACACTCCTTTTGATGAAATTAATGGCATCTTATAATCCTAACTTAATGCTTGATCTAAATCAGCAATTAAATCAATAGTATTTTCTAAACCAATAGAAAGTCTTACTGTTACAGGATTGATTCCTGCTTTTAATAATTCTTCTTCACTCATTTGTGAGTGAGTTGTTGAAGCTGGGTGAACAATTAACGATTTACTGTCTCCAATGTTTACTACTACTGAAAACAATTTAGCTGCATCAATAACTCTTTTTGCTTCTTCAAAAGAAGAAACTTCAAAAGAAATCAAACCAGAAGATTGTCCATCTTTAAAGTATTTGTTTGCTTTCGCATGATAAGCATTTGATTTTAATCCTGGGTAAGATACTTTTAAAACTTTTTCATGTGTTTCTAAAAATTGTGCTACTTCAAGTGCATTTGAAGAGTGTTTCTCTACTCTTAATAAAAGTGTTTCTAAACTTTGAATTAACAACCAAGAATTATGTGGAGATTGAACGGCCCCTATATCTCGTGCAAGTGCTAATCTTGCTCTTAACGTGAAGTTAGGTAAAGGAACATCTACATAAACCAAACCATGATAAGAAGGATCAGGTTGTGTGAAATCAGGATATCTGCTTGCATTGTCTTTAAAAAACTGTGCTAAGTTGTCTCTTTCAATAATAATTCCACCAATAACTGTTCCAGCGCCAGATGTATATTTAGACGTTGAGTGAACAACTACATCTACTCCCCATGCTAGAGGATTAAATAAAGCAGCCGTTGCAACGGTATTATCACAAATAGATAGAACACCTTTTTTTTGTGCAATACTTACAATCTTTTCAATATCAGCAACAGCAATTTGAGGATTTGATAAGGATTCAAAAAAGATAGCTTTTGTTTTATCATCAATTAATGCTTCTAAATCACTTGCATCATCACTGCTAAAAATTCGAGCTTCTATTCCAAAACGTTTAATAGTATGTGTTAATAAAGTAACCGCACCACCATATAATTTATCAGAGATAACAATATTGTCACCAGCAACAGCCACATTAATAATGGCATAAAAAATTGCACTTTGACCAGATGAAACACATAAAGCACCAGCACCACCTTCTAGTTGTGCATATCTTTGCTCTAGTACATCAGTAGTTGGATTATTTAATCGTGTATAAATAGGTCCTAGTTCTTTTAGCGCAAATAAATTTGCCGCATGTTCCGCATCTCTAAATGCATAAGCCGTAGTTTGTGCAATAGGTACAGACATTGAACCATAACCTTCTTTTTTATCATATCCAGCATGTAATGCAATAGTTTCTTTTTGCATATTGTATCTCCTTTTTTTAATTTTATGAAAGAAGTATAGAGTATTTTTAAAAGTAAGTCAAGTATTTTAATCATGATTGAATAATTAAGTTCTAATATTTAATATTCTTTAAAACTATTATTTAAAATAATAATGAGATTTTCTTTCTTTTATCGCCTTAATGAGGCATATAAAGGGGTATTTATTTTTTACGCAAAACTATTTTTTATAAAATAATAGGAGGATTTAAATTGTTAAATTTACATACTATAGTAATTAGGTATGATATAGATATTGTCTTTTATAGATAAAAAGATAGAAGAATAAAGTATATAACATTTTTTCTAAAAAGTAAAATGTTATAATAAGAGAGTATAAGGGCATAAAATGAATAATATATTTGCAAATATTAAAATTGATGTAAAAAATGAAGAATTTTTAAACATCCTAAAACATGATTCTGTGAGAATTGAGCGAATTGTTTCCAATGGACAAGTATCTGTTGAAGGCTTTTGGTATGAGCAAGAAGAAAATGAATTTATTATTATTTTAGAAGGTAATATGGTATTAGAGTTTGAGAATAAAGAAGTATTATTAAATACAGGCGATTACTATAATATAAAAACAAAAGAAAAACACAGAGTGAAGTATACAAGTACAAGCGAATCAACAATTTGTTTGGCTGTATTTTATAAAGATTAAAGGGTATATTTGAGAATAGCTATTGTAGGGGGAGGCGCAGCTGGTATTGTTGCTGCTATTACTTCTAAAAGATTAAACAAAGACTTGCATATAGATATATTTGATGCAAACAAAGCCATAGGCAAAAAGATTTTAGCAAGTGGGAATGGGCGTTGTAATATATCCAATACACAAGTAAGTGCTTCTAACTATATAGGAGAAGATACCTCTTTTGTAGAGCATGCGCTTAAAGTATTTGATTTTAAAGCTTTTGAGAACTTTTGTAAGAGTATTGGTTTATTATTAGATATCAAAGAAACGAATAAAGTCTATCCTTTATCCAATGAAGCAAAGTCTGTTGTTAATTTATTAATACTAAGTGTTGAATCCTTAGGTATTAATGTATATACATCAACACTAATTACAAGCATTCAAAAAAACAATAATACATTTACCCTAAAATGTGAAAACAATGAATATAAGAACTATGATAAAGTCTTAGTATGTAATGGACTAGGAGCAGCCCCTCAGTTACAAGCCAATGAAAGTGGAATAGACTTTGCAAATGCTTTTGATCACTCTTGTAATATTACCTATCCTTCATTAGTAGGTTTACAAAGCCAAGTAGATTATCACAATAGAATGCAAGGCGTTAAAAAAGAATGTTTGGTATCTTTGTATATAGATGGACAGCTTGAACAAGAGATATATGGAGATGTGTTATTTACTAAGTATGGAGTATCAGGTTTTGCAATATTGGATATCTCTCAATTAGCAGCTCAAGCTCTTAGTTTATACCAAGATGTAAAAATATCAATTAACTTTTTTTCAAAAATTAACAGAAACGATTTAGCCAATCAAATACAAAACTTATTTAAAGCCCTTCCAGAACAAAAAGTAAGTGATTTATTAATAGGAATGTTAAGCAATAAAATACCAACAGTATTATTAGATATATGCAAAATATCCCACGAAGCAAAAGCCGCAGATATTAATAACAAACAAATAAAGTCTTTAGCTTATCAATTGAACTCATGGAAATTAAAAATTACCGACACTCAAGGTTTTAAACATGCTGAGGTTAGTGGTGGAGGCGTTCGCACTGCTGAGGTAGATAATAAAACATATGAGAGTAAAAAAGTAAAAGGTTTGTATTTTGCAGGAGAAGTGTTAGATATTGTAGGAAATAGGGGTGGGTTTAATTTACAGTTTGCGTGGGCCAGTGGTTATGCCGCTGGAGTTAGTATCTCTAAATAACGCTCATAAATCAGCCACTTTTGCCCAATTTCTGCGTTGTCACAAAAATTAACCTAGTCACTTACGGACGTAAGCTCCTAGGCTAATTTTCGCTCCGCCTTGAACTTGAACAAAATTGTCTAATTTCTAAGCATTATTTGAAAATTAGGGTTAAAGTAGAAAGTGTATAATTATTTTGCGATTTTATGCTAATATAAGTTCATTAAACAATGGACTAATATTTAATGAAAAAATTCAAAATTAAAAGAATTCTAACTGGAGAAAAAGATTCTCTCGAGCAATTAGGTACAAAAGCAAAATTCTGGTTTTATGATAACAAAATTAAAAAGTTATTTAAAGAAGGAAGGAAAAATACCGGCGAAAACTGGGTAGAGGTAGTAGTTAGCGAACTTTGTATAAAACTTGATATTCCTCATGCAAAATATGAATTTTCAGAATATGAAGAAATGAAAGGAACAATTACAGAGAATTTTGTTCCTTCATCAGGAAGATTAGTTTTAGGAAATGAATTATTAGCGGGTGTGTTAAAAGATATTGATTATGATAGCCACAAGAAATATGGGTTAAAAGAGTATAATTTAAGTACAGTTTTGGCAGTATTGAAAACTGATATTATAGATGTACCAATTAATTACGAGAGTTCAGAAATGAACTCTGCCTTTGATGTTTTTGTTGGTTATATAATGTTAGATTGTCTAATATCTAATCCAGATAGGCACCATGAAAACTGGGGATTAGTTGTAGATAATAAAAAAGTATATTTGACACCTACTTATGATCATGCATCTGGATTAGGATGTAGAGAACCCGAAGAACGAAAAAAGAATAGACTTATATCTTCAGATAATGGGTTTAAAGTTGATAATTTTGTAAATAGAGCAAAAACACCTTTTTACCTCAAGAAAACTGGGAAAAAACTTAGTACATATGATGCATTTATTTTTTGCTCTTTACATAATAAAAAAGCTGCATTATATTGGTTGAAAAAATTGAGTAATTTTAATATTTGTGAAATGGAAGAAATATTTTCTAAAGTACCAAATGAATTAATAAGTGAAATATCGGTCAAATTTGCAATGGAAATGCTTAGAGTTAATAAAAAAAGATTAATAAAATTAATTGAGGAATCTAAAAATGGAAAATAAACTAGTTTTATCATGGAGAAATCCTGTGAATAGAACATGGGTTTCGGTTGGTATATTAGAACATAAAGATGAAAAATTTTATTTTAACTATACAAATGGAGCTAAGGATAATGATTTTATAGCTTTTAGTCAAATGAATGAATTAAATAAAACTTACGTGTCTGAAGAATTATTTCCACTTTTTAAAAACAGGTTACTTTCAAAAACTAGACCAGAATATGAGGACTTTATTAGTTGGCTTAATATAGATAAAAATGATTCACATGACTTAAAAGAGTTATCTCGAAGCAGAGGAATTCGTGCTACTGATAACTTACAACTTTTTCCATATCCTGAAAAAGATCTATATGGTAACTATGAAGTTCTTTTCTTTTCACATGGAGTTAGTCATATTGCAAAACATTACGTTAAAAGACTACTAGAATTAAAAGTTAATGATAAATTACTAATATTTAAAGATATTCAAAATGAATCTGACTCTTTGGCTCTGGGATTAAGAACAAATGAAGATCCTGTTGAGTTATTGGGATATTGCCCTTCTTTTTTCGTTAGCGATTTCAATAAGTTACTTGAATTAAATGGAGCAACAGAAGTTAATATTTCTGTAGAAAAAGTTAATTTTGATGCGCCTGTACAAATGAAATTATTATGCAAACTAAAAACTAGATGGCCTAAAAACTTTGAGCCATTTGAAAATGATGAATTCAAAAAAATTCTGTAAAAAGATATATTATTCTTTAAGAAAAATTTTTTTCTTATTTTCTAAATATCTTTCTTATCCTTTTATCTGATGCAATTGAATTAAAGAAAAGGAGGACAGAAGTAATATTTCTTACTTCTGTTTAACTTATTATAACTTAAAACCGCAGAGTATGAATCTCCACTTTGACGGTATGTTAAAGAGTGAGATAAAATATTTCTTAATAATTTTTTTGTCTAAATACTGAAAGAATATGTACCCTATTGCTGTTTATATGATAACAAATAGTATAACCCTTATAAATTAGGTCTTTTGTTTTCCCATCTTTTAAATAATAAGAATCTCTATATATTTGTGGCATTTGATTTAGTGTTTTGATTTGTTTTTGTAGTTTTGAAAGAAAGTTTTTAGCTTTTGTTTTTGAATCATTTTTTTCTATAAAATTATAAATTGAATTTAAGTCTTTGACTGCACTTGGTTCAATTAAAATTTTATATTTCATTTACCTAGAATGTTGTTAAATACTTCTTCTTCTGAAAGACCTTCATTTCTTGATATGTTTTTTACTGCATTAAGGACTTTTTTTTCTGCATCTTCAAAAGAAATATTAGGATATTGAGTAATAGCATTATCTAAATCTTCAATATGTATTTCATCTTTACTAAACTGCTTCATAGTATTCATAAATTTTTTGAAAGCATTATCTTCTATATTTAGAGTAATTGTATGCATCTTAACCTCTTTTCTTCTTTTAATTTTAACATAAATATTCTAGATAAGCAAAATACCTAGAGTTTTCTTAATAAATATCCATTGGGAATATTAAAAGAATAACTATCTGTCTAAAACTACTTTTACATTTAAGTTTCTTTTTTCTATAATAATGTATAACATTACACTTTTTAAAGGGTTTTATATGAATGAAATAATATCGCTAATCATAAACATCGAAGTCAAAGCTGGACGTAGGCAAGAACAGATTGATGCTTTTTCTTCTATTTCTTCTTTGGTATTGGAAGAAGTTGGGTGTTTACAGTATGAACTCAAAGCTGTGAAAGGTGCTGAGAATAAGTTTGTTATTCTTGAAAAGTGGGCTTCAAAAGAAGCATTATTGCTTCATGAAAAACAGGACTTTATGATTGAAGCGGATAAAAAGAATGTACTCTTTAGAGCCAAAGGGGCAGAAGTAATATTTCTTACTTCTGTTTAGCTTATTAAGGATAGCTATGAAAAAGAAAGCTACTTTTATTTCTATAAAAGATAAAAGAATTAAAATAAAGTCTTGGGAAGAAGCCAATAAAAAAGCTATTGAAAAGTATAATGAGAACATTGAAAAATATGGTCTTATTTTACAAGACAGTAGAATGTTTTAAAGTGAGAGGCAAATAATGAAGACTTTATTTCCTACTAATAAAAAGAATAAAGATATTCTTGAATCGATTAATCTACATTTTAAAAAGAAGAAAGAAAATATTTTTTATGGGGAATTTAAAAACTCTGCAATAGAATTGAAAGATGTTTTACAAAAAAATAAATCTGTTTCATCTTTAGAGAATTTAACGGCTGAGCTTATTTTAAATAATCCTGTCATATAAGATTACTTTTTATTTAAATTCTTTCAAAAGTTCAACGCTTAGAGGTTTAAGTAGGTTTCTAACGATATTTTCAATCAGTGCTAAATTAATTCCCTCATAATCATGTGTGATAAAGTTTCTAACAGCATAAGCACCTTGTGTTGCTTCTTGTATAATTTTATTTGAAGAGTCTAATTTGTTTAAATTTTCTCCAATTTGCATAAGACACATTAAAAGGGAATGTTTACCAATTCGATCATCTAAGGTATTTACCACACCGTCATAGTTTGAAACAATATATTCTATATCATCTATGTATTTTAAAATAGTCTCTATTCTAGCTTTAGACATATATCAAATCTTTTTTAATATATTTTCTTGCAATAGAGTCTAAAGAAGACTTGTCTACAAAATCAATATTTCTGTTTAATTCTTTTTTTAAGAGTTCTTTGATTTCTATAATATGGGTGATACTATTCCATCCTGAGTATTTTTTTAAATACTCTTTAGTATCTTTTATTTGATAAAGTATGTCTATATCACTTGTAGGTTTTTCTTCATTTCTAGCGAAAGATCCAAAAACACCTATTAGTTCAAAACCTTCATTTTTAATTCTTGGTTTTAATTGTTTTAATTTTTCTAAAACCTGATTATTCATACTTTATCCTTTCACTTATTTATTTTATTATACAAGAATTTTACACAATTTCACAATATCTAATTTTATTTCAAAAGTATTAAACTTCCTATATTTCACTTATCCATATAAACAAGTTGACTTAATGCCTAAAATAATATATACTTAACCAAACGTACGTTTTAAAAAAGGAGTATTATGAATTATTTATCTAAGTTAGGAGGGAAGGGACCTTCCATTAAAAGTAAAATTGATTTATTTGATGTTTTGTTTTCATCTCTTGGGGCATTAATAGCTATGTTGTTTTTGTCTTATCTTACTAAGTCTTATGAGAGTTTACTTGTTATGGGTTCTTTTGGCGCCTCTTGTGTTTTAATTTTTGCTTATGAAAAAAGTCCTTTCTCTCAACCTAGGAATGTAATAGGCGGACATTTTATTTCTACCTTAACTGCTTTATTGTTTTTACACTTTTTAGGTGATATGTGGTGGGTTATGTCTTTAGCTCTTTGTACAGCTATTTTTTTAATGCTTCTAACAAGAACAGTTCATCCTCCTGCTGGTTCTAACCCCATTATTGTATTTCTCTTAGGCTCTTCTTGGGATTATTTGTTTTTTCCTTCTTTCTTTGGTTCTCTTATCTTAGTTTTTGTAGCTTTGTTTTATATCAATCTTCATAAAAAGAAGTCTTATCCTGTATCTTGGTATTAAAAAACAAAGAATTATAAATTATCAAATTCTTTTATTTTGATTATCCTCCTATTTTATAGGAAAAGAAGAGTTAATTTTTAATTATAAAGCGAATATTTTAAATAATTACTTTAAATCTATTTGGAATGTACGTTCTTTTATGATAGAATTCTTTATTGGAACGAACATTCCAAATAAAAAGGAATTAAAATGAATAAAGTATTAGGAAAAGTAGCAGTAGTAACAGGTGGTAATAGTGGAATTGGATATGCGGCGGCAAAAGATTTATTAGCAAATGGTGCTAAGGTAATAATTACAGGGCGTGATGAACAAAGAGTAAATGATGCAGCTAAAGAATTGGGTGTTAAGGGAATAGTTTCAGATGTAAGAGATTTGAAATCTATTGATGCTTTAGTAAGCCAAGTAGAAGCTGAAGTTGGAAAGATTGATATCTTGTTTGTAAATGCGGGAATTTTCACTCCTGAAGCTGTTGGAAGTATTTCTGAAGGGGTTTATGATGATCTTATGGATATTAATTTTAAGGGAGCTGTTTTTACAGTAGAGAAGTTTATTCCAATTTTAAATGATGGCGCATCTGTTATTAATCTGTCTTCCATTAATGCTTACACTGGAATGCCTAATACTGCTATTTATGGAGCTTCAAAAGCTGCAATGAATTCTTATACAAGAACAGCAGCAACAGAACTAGCACCTAGAAAAATCAGAGTAAATGCTATTAATCCAGGGCCTACCCAAACTCCTATTTTTGGTAAAACAGGTTTAGCAGAAGCAGATTTAAATGCATTAGCTGGAGCAATGATGAATAGAATTCCCTTAAAACGTTTTGGACAAGTAGAAGATATCGCACATTTAGTTACTTTTCTAGCTTCTGATAATGCTTCATTTATTACAGGTTCTGAAATTAATATTGATGGTGGAATGAATATTAATCCTCTTTTATCTTAAAAAAATATTCGGGGATAATTGTATCTTTGCTATAATAAGCAAAGATAATGATGGAGAAAATAATGCCAAGAGTTAAATTGTTTGACAAAGATGATGTTTTAGAAAAAGCCATGCTTTTATTTTGGAATAAAGGGTATCATGCAACTTCTATTCAAGACTTAGTAAATGCTCTTGGGATTAATAGAGGAAGTTTGTACGATACTTTTGGTGGTAAAAAGAATCTTTTTGAACAAGCTCTTGCTTTATACTGCAATCAAAATATTAAAATAACACGTGAATTTCTTCAAAGCGAAAAAAGTGTCAAAACAGCTTTAAAAAAACTTTTTCAAGTTTTTATTGATGATTCTTTTAATGATAATAATAATGGTTGTTTTGTTGTTAATACAACTACTGAATTATCATGTGAAGATGACAGTATAAATACAGCCCTTTTAATGAATAAAGATAATTTTGAAGCTATGTTTTTAGAGTGCTTAAAAAAAGGACAAAAATCAGGGGAGATATCTCAAAACAAAGACATTAAAAGTTTGAGTTATATGATTTATGTTTTGTTCTCTGGAATAAGAGTAGTAGCACGTTTAGAAAAAGACAATCAACGCTTACATAAGTTATCAAATGTGGTACTTACCTTACTGGATTAAACCCTACTTATTTTATACTTCTATTTGTAACCCTCTTGTTACTTACATTTGATATTCTCTTTTATCTTATATAAAAGAGTCGAATATGAATTACTCACATAAAATCAATGAACTAAGCAATTTAAATTACACAGAACTTGCTTTTGCAAAACAATGCGGTTTTGAAGGCGTTGTTTTACCTTTTTCGAAAGACTATGAGCTTATTTTTATTGATGATTGTAATGATTCTGATTATATCAATGAAGTAGCGTTTGAGTGTGGTTTAGAAGAGTTTGTTTTTGTTGATTTTATTAATAAAAAAGAAAAAGTTTATTGCGTTTATGAGGTAGCTTAAAATAAAAACCCGAAGGTTTTTATTTATTTACCAATAAATTCTTTTTCATTGGTATTTGCTACTACTTTTTCAGAAATTTGACTTACTTCTTGTGCTACTTTATTCGTAGAACTAGCAGTTGCTGCATTTCTTTGTGTTGCTTGATCTAGTGCATTAATAGCATCGTTTATTTGTTCCATTGCTGTTAATTGTTCTTTTGATGATGTTGACACCGTAGTAATTAATTCCAGGGTATTATGAATATTTGAATTTAATTTTTCATAACCTTCAATCATATCAGCGGAAATACTTTTTCCATCATTTGCTTTTGATGTTGCTTTTTCAACTAAGTCTTTAATCTCTTTTGCTGCTTCTGCTGATCTTGCTGCTAAGTTTCTTACTTCTTGTGCAACAACGGCGAAACCTTTCCCAGCTTCTCCTGCTGTTGCTGCTTCAACTGCTGCATTTAAAGATAAAATATTGGTTTGAAAAGCAATTTGATCAATTACAGTAATCGCATCTGCAATAGCATTTGTTTGTACATTGATTTCTTCCATTGATTTAACAGTTCTGCTTGCTAAATCTTGCCCTTGTGAAACAGAAGCTGAAACTTCATTTGCATAAGAATCCATTTGAGCAATATGATTTGCATTGCTTTGCATATTTCCTGTAATCTCTTCAACTGCTGCTGCTGTTTCTTCTAAGTTAGCTGCTTGTTCATTTGCAGAGTTGGTTAAAGTATCAACATTTGTAGATAAGTTCTCTGCACTAGAAGCAAGTACCAAACCAATCTTTTTATTATCTACTAACATCGCTGTTACCGCATTACCTAAGGAATTAATATCAGAACAAAGATTTTTAATATCTCCATCCATGTCCTTTAAATCAATACTTGAACAGTAATCGTATTTTGAATAAGACGATAATACCTCCATTGCTTTGTTGATATTACTTTCAACTGATTCTAACATTTCATTAATAACATCTTTTAATTGAGTAAGTGAAGGATTGGAAGTATCTCCTGTTATTCTAGCATCCATAAATCCTAATTTAGCTCTGTTTGCACCTTCAATAGCACTTTGAACCATTGCATTGTCTTCTTCAATTCCTACTTTAATTTTAGAAATATTGTCATTTACTGCTTTTGCCATCATTCCTATTTCATCATTTGAGGAAATATCAATGAGTTTAGCATCTTGTGTTTCTTTATTAATGTATTTAAAGAAGTCCAATAAACCTTCTTGAAATTCTAAGAGAGGTTTTTTAATAGAATTTGTAACTATAATAATAAAAAATATTGATAAAATAAGAGCTACAATAATCAGTGTATTTAAACTTAACAAGGTATTATCAATTTTTTCTAAGGCATTAATAAAACTGGTTTTATTTGCATCCATTGCTGCTTTTTTGATGGCATCTAATTTAATATTAATAGCTAAAAAAAACTCATCAGTAATTGAAAGCATGGGGGTAGCCATACCCACATCAATACTTAACATATCTAATGCGCCTATAACAGCAGTATCATAATTACTTAAATCATCTAATGCCGCCGCGAAGGCTTTTTTTGATTTTTTATCTAAAATTTTTGATTTAGATATATAAAGAGCTTCTTTTTTTATAGTTTTTTGTAATTTACTTAAAATATTCAGTTGTTCATCAATCTGGCTTTGAGCATATCCTCCGGATGCATAAGAAAACAATTTATACAAGATACTATGATACATATCAATATCAGTTAATAAATTTGAACTCATTTTATAGGTTTCAAATTTTACTTCTACGATTTCTTTTAGTGTTTCTTTGTCGCTTCTAAGAGCATTGTTTGCAAATACTGCAATAACTACCATAAATATAGTTGCAATTGCAGGTGCAATAACTACTTTTATTCCAATTTTTAAATTTTTGATGCCTAACATGATCTGTCCTTCTTTGCCATTTACTTAAATTAAAAATACTTGGTATTTTAAAGTTAAATAAATTTAAATGCAAGTTTTGAAAATCAAAACTTGCATGAAATGTGAGATTATTTGTAAATTCCTGCGCCAATTAATTGATTTTCACCAATTCCTTGTACATAAGATGTTTTTGGAGTTTGTTTGTTTGTTTTTGGATGAGACCATACGTAATCAACCCAACCTTTTCCATCTGCTTTAACTTTATCAATAAAAGCTTTGAATAATTGTGTTCCAGCTAAATCTTTATATTTATATAAATTTTTACCTTTAAGTGGTTTTTTTGGATGTGCTGTAATTACACCTTCAAAGTCATTTGCCCAGATATATAAATCTCCCGTAACCCATTGACTTTCTTTTTTGTTGAACTCAGCAACACACGTGCTTACACCTTTATCTTTACAAAACTGAACGGCTTTTTCAATATGCGCTTGAACGTTATCAAAATCTGCTTGCGACGCTGCAAACGATACAGAAGCACTTAGTATAAGTGCTGCACCAATTTTCATTAATCTATTCATTTCTTCTCCTTAAAAGTATCTATCTTCAATACTTCCATAAAAAATGTTAATCTTATCTTAATGTGCGAAGAGCTCATGTAAAATAATTATTAATAAATTTTTTAAATTATTATCCTATTTCCTTTTTTTGCTCTAGAATCCTAATATTCCCTGTGTTGATGGATATATAGGAGTCTGTCAGTCAATTTAATTTTACTTTAAGAAGATTATTGTTAAATTATTTTTTTTGAAAATCCATTTAATTGAGAAGAAAAGAATATTATCATGTTACCTTCTTACACATATTTTTATGAAAAGTTTTATTAGTCATTTGTAAGTCATTATTAAGTAATAAAGCAGAGTAAAAATATGCTTTTGCCAAAGAATTAACTTCTTTGGCTGGCATTTATTTTATTTCAAAAACAGATGTTGAACCACTGTTTTCAAAACCTACTATTAAAAGAGCATTTTTACTAGGAGAGTTTTTTGCAGCTACAAAAGTCATTCCTTCTGGTGCTAAATCAGCATTTTTTGTATTTAGATATTGTACAAATTTAGCATTTCTTGGATTAGTAATATCATAAACAACAATTGCATTTTGTCTCTCAAGGCCAATAAATGCATAATATCTGTTATTTATCTTTCCAAGTGCAAGAGCTTCAGGTTCTACTCCTTTGTTTCCACTTCGTTTATCCATTTTTCCTTTACTTTGATTAAAAAGATCTTTTTCAAACTTTTGTGTTAAACGTGCTAATTCATTTTTACTGTCATAAACTAAACTTCCTTTTTCATCCCAAATTGAAAATGATCTGGCTCCAAAGGTATAGAGTTTAGTATACGTATTGTTTTCTTCTCCCATTTCATTATTGATTTTTAAATCATTCTCATTTTTATAAATACTTTTTAAATCATCGGTTAAATTGAGTTTAGAAATTTTTGTTTCATTTGTATATTTCCCATATTCTCTTCCATCTCCTTCATTTGCGCTTACTATATAGGTTTTGTTATTTACAATATAAGAAGCAATTGAATCAGGTTGATACATGCCATATAAGTTTTTATAGGCTTTAATTAAAATCTTACCTTCTTCTTCTATATCAAGGGCATTTTCTTCTAAAGAATGATCTTTAAAGCCAAACGCTACAATTTTTTCTATTGTTTTTGAATCTAAATTAACAATAGCTAAAGCATTGTTCTCTTGTAAAGAAACGTAAGCTTTGTTTTTGCTAACGGTAATATATTCAGGTTCTAAATCAAGTCCTGCTTGCGTATTCTTTTTAAGCACTACATCTTTAGGAATGTCAATATTAAAAAAGTTTAAATCGGTGTATTCATAATTATTATTTATATCAATAATTCCAATTGAACCTTTAGGATCATAAGAATAATCTTTATTAGGTTCTGCTTCATTAGCAACAATAATTAAAGATGCATCTTCATTAAATGTCACCATATCTGGTAAATAACCTGCTCTTACTGTTTTTTGGTGTTGTAAACGTGCATTAAAAATAACAACAGAACCACGTAAGTGTTTACTTGAATCAAAAGAAGATGTTTTTTCAACTGCAACGGCTAAGAGACCATTTTTATAAGAGAGTGAATTAACACCAGTACCATAAGGATTTAAATCAAGTGAAGCTATTTTGTTAAGTGAGCTTTTATTGTCCTTAAACGTTAATTTTAAAACATCAACCCTATTTTTTTTTCCATTGGTAACAAATACTCTTTGTTGTTTTATATCATAAGCAACAATTTCGCTTGCACCTTTTATTTTTGATTCATAAGAGGCAATTTTTTTTATAGAAATTCTTTCATGTGTTCCTTGAGAAGTATAACTATTTGCACAACCAGTAAAAACGCTAAGACTTAGTACGAGACTAGTAAGAAGAGTATTTTTCATTGAATTCCTTTTTTAGTATTTTATAGCTTCATAGTTACACTTGGGTTACAGTTATTAATATAATTGTGTTAAAATAATTCTTTAAAATAAGAAAGCTATTTTTATCTTTAGGATGAAGTTTTTTAGCTAAAAGTGAATAAAGGACAGTAATGATTATTAGTGATAATTTTGACGCAGGAAATATAAAGTGTATTAATATTAAAGATACAGGTGAAATTAATTTAGAGATTAAAAAAGACAATAACTCAGACTTCTTTCAATGGTTTTATTTTAAACTTAGTGGTGCTAAAAATAAAGCATGTACTCTTAATATAATAAATGCAGGTGAGACTTCTTATTCTAGTGCTTGGAGTGATTATAATATTGTTGTTTCTTATGATAGAAAAAATTGGTTTAGAGTAAAGAGTTCTTATGATGGAAAAACCTTAAGTACAGAACATAAACCTTTATATGACGTAGTTTATTATGCTTATTTTACGCCTTATTCTATGGAAATGCATCATGAGCTTATTTCAAAATCTCAAATGTCACCACTTTGTGAATATATTCATTTAGGCCGCACGTTGGATGGTCAAGATATGGATTTACTAAAAATAGGAACAGAAGGAAAAGACAAAAAGATTTGTTGGTTAATTGCACGACAGCATCCAGGTGAAACAATGGCCCAATGGTGGATGGACGGAATGTTAGAAGCACTTTTAGATGAAGAAGACCCAATTTCAAAAGGATTATTGAAAAATGCCGTTTTTTATATAGTACCTAATATGAATCCAGATGGTTCTTTAAGAGGAAATTTACGAACAAATGCAGCGGGAGCAAATTTAAACAGAGAATGGTTGGATGCAAGTATGGAAAAATCCCCTGAGGTATTTTTAGTACGTGCAAAAATGAAAGAAATAGGAATGGATTTTTGTATGGATGTTCATGGAGATGAAGAACTTGCTTATAATTTTATAGATGGTTCAGAAGGAATACCTTCATGGAATGAAAAAAGACAAGAAACTCTTGATTTTTTCCAAGAATCACTGTGCAAAGCAAGCCCTGATTTTCAAACAAAAGTAGGCTATGAAAAAGACGTTTATGCAAAAGAAAATGCAACAGTAGGTACCAATTATATGGCAGAAGCTTTTAATGCTTTGGTAATGACACTAGAGATGCCCTTTAAAGATACTATGCAAACGCCTAATGAGAAAGTAGGTTGGTCAGCAAAACGTTCAAAAGAGCTCGGAAAAGCAAGTTTAAATGCTTTGTATCAAAGTCTTGATAAACTATAAAATAAAAATTCCGGGGAGGGAAAAATATGTCAACAGTGAAACTAAGAAATGCTATTGAACCCGATTTACAAAGATGTTATGAAATTGAGGTTTTGTCTTATTCAAAAGAAGAAGCCGCAAGTAAAAATAATATGTTAAAACGATTAAGTAAATTTCCTCAAGGTTTTTTGCTTTTAGAGAATGACAAGGAAATTATTGGTTTTATAAATTCTGGGGCCTGCTATGAAGTAAAACTGTCTGATGAAAGTTTTAAAGAGATGTTAGGGCATGACAGCCAAGGAAAGTATATTGTTGTTATGTCTGTTGTGATACATCCTGATTATCAAAAACAAGGTTTTGTTTCACTTTTAATGAAAAAGTTTATTGAAGATATGAAAAACTTACAAAAAGAAGAAATATTCTTTATTTGTAAAAAAGAATTGGTAACAATGTACGAAAAGTACGGTTTTAAAGATTTAGGGAAATCATCATCAACTCATGGTGGTGTTACATGGAATGAAATGAGTTTATCATTAATATAAGGAAAAAAATGAACAAGAAAAAACAATATAAAAAAAAGAATACAAATGTATAAAACAATATTTTTAAATACCATTACATCTATTTTAAATAAAAGAGTCATTTTATTTAGAGCTTTGTTATTGCCATCTTTATTATTAATTATTTTAAATGCTTTATTTATCAAGGATTTTCATAATTTATATATAGCTGTTCCTTTTTTTATTTTATCTCTGATTGTTAGTATTACTATTGCAATTAGTACACATAGAATCTTATTATTGCAAGATTCAAAGATAAATACCTGGGGTCTTTTTTCTTTTGAAAAACGAGAGTATGACTACTTTAAGGCTTCTTTATCGTTAATGGTAATTGTTATAATTTCTGCTTTTATAGGTTTAATATTATTTGGTATTCCTACATGGATTTTAGGATATATTTTGGGAGAACAAAACAGTTCTTTACTGCTAATATTTCTTCCTTTTGCAGTTTTAATATATGTGTGTATTATTCTAAGCAGGGTTTCTTTAATTTTTCCTTCTATTGCTCTTGAAAAAAGTATGGGCTTTAAAGAATCTTGGGATAAAACAAGTGAACATAAAGTCTTGTGTTTTATTACGATTGTTATCGTACCTATTGTTTTTGCTTTTGGATTGAATTTCCTTGTTTCTAATATACTGTCGTTTAATGATGTTCTTTATTATTGTGTTAATGCAATACTAGGAGTATTTACCAATGTATTAATAATCAGTGCTTTGTCTAATACCTATAAATATATTTTTGAAGAAAACAAGGAAGAAATAGAAGATTTTTCTTCAAGAATGACATTAAAAATAAACGACTTTAATCCTATTATTTTAAGTTTTAATACTAAAATAAATTTTTCGAATTTAAAAGAAGATTTAAAATCTCAATATGAGAGTTTAGGTTTTACAAATAAAGTGCTAGACGAAGAAGCTTCTTTTTTATTAGAACATAAAGAAAACAAAGATACTTTTGTCTCTTTAAAAGAAAAAGATAATACGTATATAATAGAAACGTTAAATACACAAAATCCTGATTTATTCATTCTTGAAGAAGAAGACAGGATTTAATATTTTAGTACTTTAGTTGTTTTGTAGCTAAGGTTTTATTTTTTATACTTTCTTTAATTCTTTTTAGAGAAGAAGAAAGTTCTTCTTTGTTATCTTCATTAAACATAAGTTCTTTTGCTCTTAAATAATAAGCAAGGGAACGCTCTAATTCATTGAGTGCTTCATGACTTAAAGCCAGATTGTATAAAGCAATATAAGACTTATAGTTAGTTGATAAAACAAGTTCTTTTAATAAAATACTTGCTTCTTTTATTTGTTTGTTTTTAATAAGACTTAGTGCCTCTTCTAGTAAATCTTCTTCTTTACTGCTGTATTTAATATAGGGAGAATCTAAGAGCGTGAAATATTTATAAGAATAGGAAGGCGCAATTATTTTTATAAAATCACTAACAACTTGTTTTTTTAGTTTTGTAAATACTTTTCTATTAGAATCTTGCCCATAGGGATTATTCGAACACTTTGTTGTTGAATGTGTTGCAGAAAAGTTACCTAAATATAAGGTCTGGGCATTAAGAACTTCTGCTATTTCTATTTGAACAAGAAGAAGATATTTTTTTTCAAGACAAGAAATTTCATATTCATAGTATTGGGAGCAATATCTTTCCCCTTTTTTATTCTTGAGGTATTGTACACATTTGTTATAATTTGTTTTTTCTTTATAATAGGTATTTTCATCTATTTCTTTTTTGAGTATTTTCCCCCATAAAATGGATTGTGCTTCTTGAAAAGTAAAAACTGGATTTTCTTTTTTTAATTGAATAATACCTGAGTCTTGTAACACTTGTTCTTTTAAAATATCAGCATGTCTTTCATTATTGATAAGATTAAAATATTTTTTTCCTTCAAAAGAAAGCTTAAACATTTGATCTTTTATTTCTTCTTCTAAATTAATACTGTCATTAGAAAAACGTTTAATATGAATATTTTTAATTTTATGAGATTGTATAACTGAGGGTTCTATACTTCTAATATTTATTTTGCTTGAACAAGCAGTGAAAAAAAGAATCAAAAAAAGGCTTAAAAAAGATATATGCATAATAAATCCTAAATGAAATAATAAGGTTTTGTTTTTTATTTATTAAAAATAGCTCTGTTCCTATAAAGTACAGTAAAAATAAATAATAAACAAAGTATGAAAATTAATATTACCGTATTCCAACCATAATATTTATAAATAAGAGTAGGAAGAGAAGAACCTAAAGCGCCTCCAATATAATAAAAACTTAAGTACATACCTGAAGTAAGGCCTTTTTGTTTCTCCAAGATTGAATTTGCCATACCTGAGGCTACTGTATGAATGGTGAACATTCCTATACATAATAAAAACATCAAAATAAAAATCACAGTATGATTAGAAGAGATAAAAAAGATGCTAATAAGTGTAAAAAACACTCCTCCTGCAAGTACAGTTCTAATGGAAGATTTAAAGAAAAGAATAATTTTTCTTGAAAATAAAGCAACAATAACACCTGACCCATAACCTAAATACAATAATCCAATGCTGCTTTCATTCATATTGGGAAACAAGTCTTTCATTCTAAAAGGCAGTAGATTTAATAAACCTGCAAAAACAAAGAAAACAGTAAACATTGTTAAATAAATAAGTGCAAAACGCTTGTCTTTTAAAATTAAAAGAATATCTTTTAGTTTGGGTTTGTTCATTTTGGATGAAATATCCAGTTTAAGATTCCAAATAAAAAGCAAGGAAATAAACAAAGCAAAACTGAGACTAAAAAATACTGCTCTCCATCCAAATTCACTTGCAATAAAACCAGATAATACTCTTCCTATTAAACCGCCAAATACGGTTGAAGCTACATATACGGACATATTAAACTGCACATTGTTTTTATCAATATTGGCCAAAATACTCATAGAAGAAGTAAGTATTGCAGGGACTACTAAACCTTCACATAATCTCATAAATAAAAACATTTCATAGCTGCTCGAAAATGCCAAAACAAGATTCGTAAAGAATAAAATAATAGAAGCAACAATGAGCATTTTTTTAGCAGAGATACTTTCTAGTATATACCCATAAAAAATAGGTGCAATCGCCAAACATAATAAAATAATAGCAGTAAACAAAGATGACTGAGTCATACTTACATGAAACTCTTCTGCTAAAATCGGCTGTAGAGGTTGTGTCGCATACATAATTGAGAGCACCACAATAATATTATAAATAATAATTCCAAGAGCTTGTTTATTCATATTTTACTTTTTTTAAAGGAGTATAGCAGTAATTAGTAACAAGAAGAGAAACTAGACTCTTTCTTGTATAAATCTCCACAAGTCTTCGCAATCTTCTACTATATAATTTGCGCCTGCTTCTAATAGTTCTTCTTTAGGTCTAAAGCCCCAAGCAACTCCTATACTTTTCATCTTGGCATGTTTTGCTGTGTTCATATCTGTGGGAGTATCTCCAATAAAATATATTTCTTCTGGATCAATATTGAGTTTTTTTGCAATATGTAGAGCGCCTTGGGGGTGGGGTTTTTTAGGAACGTCCATTTTTTGACCATGAACTTCTAAGAACTCATATTGGGAAAATAAACTTTTGATATATCTGCATGTTAAGTCATGAGGTTTATTGGACAAAATAGCCAATTTGATAGGAGTAGTTTTAAGAGATTCTAATAAATTATAAATACCTTCATAAGGACGTGAGCTGTGATTTACTTGTTTATCGTATTTATCTCTTAGGGCCTGCGTTATTGTTTGGATTATTTCTTCTTTCGTATTTGCAGGAAGTACCCTTTTTACTAAAGATAAAGGCCCATCTCCTACAAATCTTTTGTATTCATTAATTTCATAAACAGGATAATTAAATTCTTTTAATATTGTATTCATACTTAAGGCTATTTCTTCTAGTGAGTCTAATAAGGTTCCATCTAAATCAAATATAATTGCTTTCATTTTATTCCTTTTTGTAGTTCTTATTATAGTCAAAATATGAAATATACGTGATATACTATTCTTCTTAAATAAAAGGAATATTATGATTGATTTTTTTTCCCAAATGCCTTATTTCCAAGAAATAGCAACAATAACTGTTGTTGCTATTTTTATGGCTATTAGTCCTGGTGCTGATTTTGTGATGGTAACAAGAAACAGTATTTTTTACTCAAGAAAAGCGGGAATTTATTCAAGCCTTGGTGTTAGCATGGCAATTTGGGTTCATGTTGCTTATTCAATTGCTGGTTTGGCTGTAATTATTTCAAGTTCAGTTGTTTTATTTTCAATTTTAAAATATTTAGGTGCTGCTTATTTAATCTATATTGGGTGGAAAACATTTACATCTAAAGCTATGATGGACTTAGAAAAAAATGATGAAACAGCTAATCTCAGTAATATGAAAGCATTTAAAATTGGATTTATAACCAATGTTCTAAATCCAAAAACAACCATATTTTTCTTAAGTATTTTCACACAAATTGTTACACTTGATACTCCAATATTTTTACAGTTGATTTATGGTTTGATTATTTCACTGGCACATTTTATTTGGTTTGGAATCATTTCTTGTACTTTAACTCATCCTGTTTTGTTAAAAAAGTTTCAAGCTTCCAAACATATAATAGAAAAAGTAGTAGGAACAGTACTTATTGGGTTTGGAATAAAAGTGGCACTCGTTAATAATAATTAATAATTAATTATTATTGACAAAAAAAATACATTTTGCTAAAATTTGACAAACGATAGGTTGGAATTATGGCACTTAAAAAAACATCTAAAGAAGAAATACTAAAAAATTCAATAAAACTATTTAAAATAAAAGGTTATCACAATACCTCTATGTCTAACATAGCTGATAACTGTGGTTTAATAAAAGGAAGCTTATATCATCATTTTAAATCTAAAGATGATATTGGCCTAGAAGCATTAAGATATATACATCAATATTTTGAGAAAAATATATTTAGCGTTGCTTATAATAAAAAACTCAACTCAAAAGAAAAAATTACTCTTTTTATAAAAAAAACGGATGAGTATTTTTTAAAAAGCAAAGGCGGATGTCTTTTGGGAAACTTAGCATTAGAAACAAGTTCCTCAAATAAGATGTTTAGAGATGAAATACTTGCATATTTTAACGCTTGGGAAAATGCCCTTGTAGCTATACTTGAAATTGAATATGATGATGAAACCTCACTTTCTTTTGCGCAAGAGTGTGTTGCTTTAACCCAAGGTTCTATTATGATGATGAATTTAACAGGAAAAAGTGAGAACTATTTAAAAATTGGGAAAAAATTAATTAAATTATTTTAGCTTTTAAAAAAGACTTCTTTTTTTGCAAATAGTTTGTTTTTTAATTAGCACTTTTTTGACCCTAAGATAATCTAATCTTTATCTGATTAATTATGGTCAATTTTTTTGATTTTGGCTACAATAGCATAAGAGAAAAAACTAGGAAAACAATGAACTTTAAACAAATATCAATAGCACTTTATGCAACATACCTAACGAATAAATACGGTTTTTTACTTAAAAGAACTAAAGATACACAAGAAAAAATGTCTTTACGTTTAGAATATGCAAAAACATTAATGGGCAAATTAAATATTTCTGTTGAAATAATTAACAAAGAACTCTTACCAAAAGAGGGACAGTTTTTGCTGATTTCAAATCATAGAAGTATTATTGATCCTTTAATTATACAACTTGCCCTAGAAGATACAGATATTAATGGTTACTGGATTTCAAAAAAAGAGCTGTACAATTCTTTTTTCTTTGGAACTTTTACTAGAAATGCTTGTACTATTTTATTAGACAGAGAAGCAGCTTCCATGAGTCCTTTTTTCAAAGAAACAAAAAAAGTAGTTAAAGAAGGAAGTTCAATATATATATTCCCTGAAGGAACTAGAAATAAAAGCAAAAATCCTTTAGGTGAATTTAAAGAAGGCTCTCGCTTAATTGCACTAAAAAATAGGCTTAATATTTTACCTGTTTATATAAAATCCAATGCAAATGAAATATTAAAAGAAGCGATTAATAAAAGAACAAAGAACTTAAAGATTCAAATTGAAATTGGTGAGATAATTGAATATAAGAATAAATTACCATTAGAGCAGAATTATAAAAATATTTTTAATATAAAATAGTTTTTCTTTTATAATTTATGATATTATTCAATCAATAAAATAATAGGGTTAGCATGAAAATAGTAGACATTAGCAATGAAGCCATCACAAAAGAAGAAAAAAAACTAATACAAGACGATTCTAATACAAATGTCGCTTTTTTTATTCATTTAAAAGAGTTTAATGACGAGGTTAGAAATGAATTACAAGCACGCTTAGAAGAAGTGTTTTTATTTGCAAAAGGTGTTGATTGGAAATTTGACAGTTTTGGTATAGAACAAGCCAGATCTAGAAAAAAAGACATCTTAGGTTATTTTGTATTTAAAACAACCAATGTTGAAAAATTGCAAAAGCTTTTTATAAATGAATTTAAAGATTATGAAAATGCGCAAAAAATTTCTTGTTCAGTAGCTAAATACGAGAAAGTGGAAGAAAAATTCTTCCAAATTGAAGTATAAAATACTATAAATTATTCGTCTTTTTTGTAGCGTTTACCGTTTAAGTACATTACTAAATCAAGACGTATTTTTTGTTTAGACTTAAGTACTAAGAATTCTTCATTATTCTCCAAGGTCATAGACGATATATAGTCTTTTATTTTAAGCTCTAGAGAATTGTTCTCTTCTTCTAAATAAATGATTGTTGTGGGAATTTGACGTTGGATTATTACGTTTAATTGATCATAAAACTCGCATGTAACTGGTTTATACATTAATATCTCTCTTTTAAAATTTTAACTTTTTTTATTTTTAATAAACAATAATCGCCTTGATCGGTATACAATGTTTCTTCTGTAATTTTGATAGCTTTTACATTCTTAAACTGCATATCTTTATGGCTAAAAGAAATATAGTTCTTATCTTTTATTGCTTTTCGTAAAAATAAGAATTCAATATTCATTATTTTAGTATCTTATCAATAAGTTCTTTGTATTTTACTTCAATAATATGTCTTTTTTTCTTTAACGTATTGGTGAGTTCTTCTCCCATTTTAAACTCTTTTTCTAAAAAGTGAATGTTTTGCAGTTTTTCAAAAGCTTTAAATCCATGTTTTTTATGTAAGAGTTCATTCAATTCTTTTTTAATAGAGTTTAGAATATGCTTATCTTCTTTTAGATGTTCTACTGATTCAATTACTTTGTCAAATTTTTTAAAAATAAAATCTTTTAAACTTTCAACATCTGGAACAATTAATAAACCAAGACCTTTTTTATCTTGCCCTATTAACATAGAGTCATTAATAAAAGGCATAATAGAAATTGCAGATTCAATTCTGGAAGGATCAACATTTTCTCCATTTGCTAGAACAATTATTTCTTTTAATCTTCCTGTTAAAATAAGCTCACCCTTAATAGTAAATTTTCCTAAATCGCCTGTTTTTAAGTAATCATCTTTTGTAAAGTTCTTTTTATTTTCTTCTTCATTATTAAAATAACCCTGCATTACTTGAGGGCCTTTAACTTCAAGTGAACCTACAATCCCAGGATCAACTTCTATGCCTTGTTCATTTACAATACGTAAAGACGTACCTTTAAACGCAGGTCCTAAGGTTGCAAAGGTATTACAATCTAATCCACGTCCTGCTATTAAAGGAGAAGTTTCTGTCATACCGTATGAATTAACAATTCTAATGTCCAAAGCATCAATCCACTCTTCAATATATAAAGGTAATGCTCCACCGCCTGAAATTGCAAGTTTTAATCTTCCTCCAAATTTTTTTTGTACCAAAGAAAGTTTTTTCTTTGCAAAAACATTTAAGGGGTATAATAAAATAATTTTGGAAAGTGCCAGTGATTTTTTTAAAACACTGCTTGTTAAACTTTCTTTTTCAAAAACAGGAAGCTCATCTTTTAAGATTCTCATATTGTGTTTATATGTTTTTGAGATATCAACCAGTTTATAGAAAATAGCTGCTTTTTTAGGATCTTGTGACAATTTAGCATTGATTTTTGTATACATAGATTCCCATAACCTAGGAACAGTTGCTACCATTGTTGGTTTGTATTTTTCTAAATCAGCAGAAAATGTTTTAATAGAAGAATAAATAATCGTACATCCTTTTGAGATAGCGACGTATTCAGCAGCTCTCTCAAATACATGCCATGAAGGTAAGATCGATAACCAAACATCATCTGATACTAAACGAATAGCATGTGGAATAGTATCAATATTATAAATCATATTTTTATGACTTAACATAACTCCCTTAGGTTTCCCGGTGGTACCTGAGGTATAAATAATGGTAAAAGTATCTTGGGCATCTAAAACATCAACTTGTTTAAAAAAATGTTCTTCATTTTCTTTTGAGATTGTAATTTTATCTGTTTCTTCTTTGTAGGAATAGTATTCTTTATTGTGAATACTCTCTATTACAAAAATAGATTTTAACGTGTGCTTTTTTAGCATTTCTTTATATTCAGCATAGGTTTTTTCATGCTCCAAAATCAAATATGAGCAGCATGCATCTTCTAGAATAAAAGAGAGTTCATCACAAGGGGTATCAATTCCTCTTGGTACTAATATTGCTCCAATAGAAATAACAGCCAAATCGGTAATAATCCATTCGTATCTGTTATCAGAAACAAACATTATTTTATCACCTTTTTTCATTCCATTTTTTTTAAAAAGTAGAGAAAGAGTAATTACATCATGTAAAACTTGTTTATAGGAAATAGAATATTCAGAACTTCCCACTCTGTAGACAAAAGCCAGTTTCTCACTGTTTTTATTGTAGGTTTGAAGAAACATATCTAATAGATTTTTATAATTCACATAATGCCTTTTATTGTATCTGACAAATAAGAATTAAAACATTATTTATCTGCTTAAATTCTTATGTTATATATTAAAATAGCATAATTCGCTTGTATTTGGCCTAAAAGATATAAGTAGAGATTATTATATATCTGGATTAAAGACTATTTTTATCGGTACTTATTTTTCCATTTGCCGATATTAAAATAGCAAGTTTTTTGGTTGAATCAAATTGGGAGAGAATAATCGATAATATCACCATTAAAGGAATAGATAAAAACATTCCAATGGTTCCCCACATCATGCCCCAAGCAACCAGTGAAAATATCACAACAAACTGAGAAATATTGAGTTTATCTCCCATTAGTTTAGGTTGAATTATATTCCCAAGTAAAAACTGTATAAATGCCAAACAAGGAATTAATGCAAATGCCAAAGTGATATCACTTAATGAAACTAAAGCAAATAACGAAGGAATTAAAACTGCTATGATACTACCAATAGTAGGAATAAAGTTTAGAATAAAAGCAATAAATCCCCATAATGGAGCACCTTCTAAGGAAAAAAAGCTGCAAATCAAATAGGTTAATATTCCTGTACATAAACTAATAATAGTAGTGATATAAATATATGTTTTTATATTTCCAGCAATTGCATGAAGTATTTTTTCTACTTTTACTTTTTTATCTTTATTTGGGAACAAAGCTTTTAGTTTTGCATCAAAGTATTGTTGATCTAATAGTAGGAACATTACATATAAAATTATCTGTAAACTGTTAGAAAAGATAGAAGAAAAAAGTCCTAAGGCTTTATTAATTAAAGAAGCAATAGATATTTGTTGCATTATTTTATTAAGTTCTTGTGTTATATCTATACTAAAATTAGAAGATAAGTTTGCAATAAGTAAAGAAAGTCTCTCATCAATACCACTTAAACTTGAACCAAGGTCTGCAATATTAAGAGCAATAAAAGTAGTGATTTTAAAAAGTGAAAAGAAAATAAATATAACAGCAAAAGGTAAAACCAGTTTTTTAGCGTATTTGTATTGAAATATACGTAGTTTTTCAAGACTGGAAACAAAAGCATTGATTAAAAACCAAATTAAAAAAGCAATGGCAATTGAAGATAATAGTCCTGATAATTTACTTAATGAATAAACAATTAAAAAGACACAAGCAAGAAAATAAAATGCATTTGCTAGTGTACTTGTATTGATTGATTTTAAATCTTGCATAAACGTTCCTAAAAATATAATATTAGGTATTATTACAGATTTTTGCAAAATATAATATATTTATGCTTTTTTAATCGCATCTTTTTCTAAATTTTGAGATAATAGGTTTATAAGGATAAAAATGACTTGGAATAAGATTATTAAAGACGAAGAAAAAAAAGAATATTTTATTAAGCTTCAAAAAGAAATACGCAATAAATATAAAAACACAGTTGTTTTCCCCAAATATAATGACATTTATGCTGCATTTTCTTATACAAAACTTGATGATATAAAAGTGGTTATCCTAGGACAAGATCCTTATCATGGTGTAAATCAAGCCCAAGGTTTGGCTTTCTCAACACCCAAAGAGATTAAAAATCCTCCCTCAATGAAAAATATATTAAAAGAAATAAAAGACGATTTAAAAAGAGATTCTGCTTGTCTTGATGGTAATTTAATACCGTGGGCAAAAGAAGGCGTATTTTTATTAAATACTATTTTAACCGTAGAAGAAAGTAAAGCAAAATCCCATCATAAACTGGGATGGGAACAATTTACAGATGCAATCATAAAAAAAATATCACAGTATAATAAAAATGTAGTATTTATTTTATGGGGTGCAAATGCTATTAAAAAAGAGAAATTGATTGATGAAAGGAAACACCATATTCTTAAAGGTGTACATCCTTCTCCTTTGTCATCTTACAGAGGTTTTTTTGGCTCAAAGGTTTTTTCAAAAACGAATGCTTTGTTATTAAAAGAAGGAAAAGAGCCAATCACTTGGTAAACTATTCGTTTAACTCTTCTAAGAATTTAACAATATTACCTAAGTGAATTTTTAGAATAGAAATATAAATAAAGCCTACAAATAATACATTAAAATGAATAATTGCTTGATCAAAAGGAACAAGCATAGTAAAAGCGGCTCCAATTATAATGAATACAGGATATAAAAGCTTGTTTAAGGCTATTTGATAAGTAAGTTTACCCTGATATTCTTTGAGATTATTCGTAATATAATCTTTGTTTTCTTGACTTAACTTATTGTTTTCTTTGATTTTGCCTAAATCTTTAACAACTTCAATGACTTTTTTATATCCGAAATACTGTCTGAAAATCATTATTAAACCAATAATTGACAAAAAGCTAGTGATTAATTCTAGGGGAATATCTTGCACTACGTTCCTTTGATTTTATTTCAAACATTATACACTTATTATTAATAAAATCAAGTTTATAAATAATTTATAAACTTACTAAATTAAGAAATATTAGTATATAATTTTTAATATTATTTAAAAGGATCTTTCTATGATTAAATTATTCGCAAGTTTGGTTTTAAGTGTAAGTTTTTTATTGGCAACAATAAATTTAAATACAGCAAATAAAGATGAATTAATGAGCATAAAGGGTATTGGCAATAAAAAAGCGGAACAAATCCTTATGTACAGAAAAACAAATTCACTAAATAATGCAATGGATTTAAAAAACATAAAAGGTTTTGGAAAAAAAATCATATCAAATGTAAAAAATGATGTGAAGAAAAAATCTAAATCTAAAAAGAAAAAGAAAAATAAAATGAAAAAAGAATCAAAATAATACTTAGTTTTCTAAGTATTGTTTTTTCACAACTTAGGTACAATACTTAAAAAATAAAGATAATCCTTGAAAATATCAATCAATGCTTCATGTCCTTGTAACAGTAACTTAAAATACAAAAAATGCTGTTTACCCTTCCATAAAGGAAGTGCTGCTCCTACTGCTTTAAAACTCATGCGTTCACGTTTTAGTGCTTATGTTTTACATCTTCCAACGTATATTTGTAAAACAACTCATTTTGAAAATAAAGATTACACTAATGACAAAAAAACATGGGAAAAAGACATAAAAGTATTTTGTGAAGAAACCAGCTTTTTAAAACTTGAGATTATAGAAACTCTTTCAAATGACAGTTATGATTTTGTAACATTCAAAGCAAGTTTAAAACAAGATAATCAAGATGTTTCTTTTATAGAAAAAAGTACTTTTGAAAAAATAAATGGACAGTGGTTATATAAAGATGGAATATTTTTAAATGAGGAAAAACAATGAATATATTATTAGCCCCAGCAGAGAGTAAAAGTACAGGAGGGGAAGAAGCTAGTTTTAACATTAACAATTTTTTTTTAGAAGCTAATTTTGATAAAAGAAAAGAAGTTCTGGATTTATATGAAACTCATGTAGAGAATTTAAGCCATGAAGAATTGTCTTCTTGGTTTTCACTTAAAAAGATGAGCGAAGTAGTACGCTATAAAGAAAGCCTACTTCATAAGGTAGGTAAAAAAGCGATTCTAAGATATACCGGTGTTGCTTTTGATGCGATTGCTTATGAGAGTTTGAATAAAGAGGCACAAAACTATATAGATGAAAATGTAATTATCTTCTCAAATTTGTTTGGACCTATCAAAGCCAAAGATATCATTCCTGATTATAAGTTTAAACAGGGTGCAAAGTTACCTAGTTTTAATCTTGAGAAACATTATTTAGAGCATTTTTCCAAAAGTTTGGATGCTTGTTTGGATGATGAAATTATAGATTTAAGAGCAGGTTATTATGAGAAGTTTTATAAATGTACTAATAAAAAAGTACTTTGTTTTAAATTTTTGAAAGATGGAAAAGTTATATCTCATTGGGCAAAACATTATAGGGGTATACTTTTAAATGTCCTTTCAAAAAACAATATACAGTCATTTAGTGAATTCATGCACTTAAATATTCCTGGTTTAGAAGTTATTGAAATAGAAGAAAAAAAGAATGTAAAAACAATGATTATGAGGATAATTTAATAATTTTTGTACTTTAAAAGTAATTACTGTAATATAGGCATATGACAGCCATAAATACGGAATTACTTAACAAAATAACAATTTTATATATAGAAGATGATTATGAAACAAGGAAAAACCTTGTACATGAAAGTGCGAAATTATTTAAAAAAGTTTATGCAGAAACAAATGGTTTAGATGGATTAAATACCTATAAAGCCAATAAAGATAGTATAGATGTTATTGTGAGTGATCTTCATAGCTCAATCTTATCTGGCTCTGAACTCTTAAAAGAAATTAGATTAATACATAAAGATATTCCTTTTATTTTTTCAACTGCCCATACAGAACTTAAACATGTATTAGAATCAATTCAACACAAAACAACAGAATGTTTAACAAAACCTATTAATATTCAATATCTTTTTGAAAGAGTATCTTTTGTTTATGAAGAAAGTTTTTTAAAACAAAAAAACTTTCATCAAAAAGAAGAAAGTCAAAGATATTTAGATGCAATTAATAAAGTAGCAATTGTTTCTAAAGCAGACTTAAGAGGAAATATCACTTATGCAAATGATATTTTTTGTGATATTGCTCAATACCAATTAGAAGAACTTATAGGTAAGTCTCATAATATTATAAGACATCCAGATACCCCAAGTGAGCTGTTTAAAAAGTTATGGATAGATTTACAAAGTGGTAAAACATGGCAAGGTAAGATAAAAAATAGAAGTAAGTATGGAAGAACTTATTATGTAAATGCGACTATTTCACCTATATATGATGATTTAGGCAAAGATATTATTGAGTATATTGCAATTAGATTTTTGACAACAAATGATGAGTTAGAAAAAAGAGAATTCAAAAAAAGAGTTCTTGCGAACATACAAGTGAATAAAAAGATTCACCTAGAAAAAGTAAATCACATTAATATTTTAGAAAATAAATTAAAGCGTTATGAAAATGTCTCTGGTTTAGAAGTGGTTTTAAAAACTGAGAGAAAGAAATCAGCTACCCTCGTTGCTCAAGTCAACCATTATGAAAAAATAATTACTACATTAAAAAACAATCATGAAAAATTTATTAAATCTTTTAATGTGAAAGTTCGAAATACCTCAGATCTTTCTATTGTACTAACAAAAGAAAATAAAAAACTAGAAGAAAATTTAATAAACATAAAAGATGAAGTAAAAAATAAGAAAAAAGATTTAAGAGTTGCAAATAATCGTATTGATTCTCAAAATAAAACCATTAGAGACTTAAGAGATGTTATTGATTCCTTAGAAAAAGAAGCCAAAGATTTAAAACTAAATAACTTTTTTGACTCCTGAGATGAAAGCTAAAGTAGAAAAATAGCAGAATATAAAAACAAATAATCTCCATTCAAAAATAAAAAAGTATTAACGTTAAAATTTTTGGAAGAGGAAAAAATGGTATCTCATGGGGCCAAGTATTGATTTACTTATTATGAATATAGAATAAACTTAAACTTGTTTGTTCACTTTTGACATAAAGAACAGTGAACAAGCAGCAAAAAAAGCGGAAGACAAAAATAAGTACTCTCCGTATAAATATCCTGCTAATAAAGCTCCTATAAAACCACCTAAACCATAAGCGACCCCATACATAAATTGTTGCGCAAGTTTTTTATTATCATAGAGTGTATACAAAAATATAATTACGGATGAGTGGTATAATCCAAAAGAGAAAGCATGCATTCCTTGTGTTACATAAGTAAGAAATAAAGATTCTGGGAATAAAAATAAAATCATCCATCTTATAACAGTCAAAGATAAACAAAATAACAGTATATTTTTAAGATTTCTTTTTAAGAGAGGACCTTGAAAATACAGCATTACTATTTCACAAAGAATTCCAAAACTCCAAAGATAAGATACTGTTTCTAAAGAAACTCCATGTTCTGTTTCATAAATCGTAAAAAAGTTATAAAAAGAGCCAAAACTCATTTGCATAAAAAACAGACTTACCCAAAAAGGCCAGTATTTAAAAAATGAAAAAGGTTTTTTGGAGCCTGCATCGTCATGTGATACATCATGTTTAAGCAATATTAGTGATAATATAACCGTAGCAATATTGGCAAAAAGAAAAAAGTGTAAAGCAATAAAAGGGGATGATAAAAACTTAGCAAGTACAAGTGCAATTACCATAAAACCAATAGAGCCAAATAAACGAGATTTACCATATCTTTCTTTACCAAGATCTTTTAATGCAATAATTTCAATATAAGGAAGTATTAAACTCAAAGATACGCCAAGCAGAGCATTTGTAAACATAAAAGCATAAAAGTTATCAAGAGTAAAATAAAACGATGATGTAGCTATCGTAGAGCATGCTAGGGCTATTTTAAATACTTTTGCGTCCAGTTTAATTAGTTTTAAAAATAAAAAGGGAGTTAAAAATCTCATAAGTGGTGCTAGGGCATATAAAATACCAATTTCACTTGCGCTGTATCCTACATCTAAAAGAACTTTAGGCATAAAAATGACGTAAACAGCAGTTGCGGAAAAATAAAAATAGTAAAATGCAGATATATTAAAAAAAAGCATTTATTTTTTTTCTAAAATAATAGTATTAGAAATAATATCCTGTATTGTTTTTTTGTCTTTTCTAAAAAATGGTACAAAAAGTAAAAAGAATGAAATAATACTAAGTAGAGTAATAAGATATCTTATGATTGCTTGTAATAGTGAGATTCTTGAATGGCTTTTATCATCTAAAACTTCTAGTTCATATGCTTTGAGTCCAGGGGTTTGTTTTTTTGCAATCCACATGATTACAATTAACGGAAGATGAAGCGCTAAAATAGTCAACCATCCCATTGCTCTGTTTTGAGAGAAACTGTCTCCTCCATCCATAATGACATACATTACAAGGTAAACAATAGGAGTGGTTAATAAAAAGCTGTCTAATAAAAAAGATTTAAAGCGAGAAGAAAGACGTGCAGATAAAACACTTATATCTAAGGGTTTTTTATTTGCTTTTTGCTTTATTTCGCGATTAATCTCTCTTCTTCGCATTAATTACCTCTTGAGCCTGGTTTATAAGCAGTACTTCCATCTTTACATAATGGACAGTCTTTTTCTTCGTACATTTCAAAAGTAAAATCCTCTAAAGCAAACAGTGGTTTATCTAAAGGAAGTTTACAAGAAGATGTAGCTTCTAAATCACTGTTTTCTCTTGAACAAAAACCACGATTAGCAAGTGCAGCATAAGCAACAACATTTCCACCTGATTTTTCTACTTCTTTAGCAGCTTCTAGTGCAGAACCACCTGTTGTGATAATATCTTCACAAATGATATAGTTTTCATTTTTTTGAACTTCAAAACCACGTCTAATAGTCATAATCCCATCAACACGTTCCGCAAAAATAAATCTTACATCTAAAGCAGTTGCTAATGCAAAACCAGCAATGATTCCGCCTAAAGCAGGAGAACATACAGCATCAATTTTAATGCCAGAAGCTATAATTTGTTCAGCCAATGCTTCAGCTAATAGTTTTGCTGTTTTAGGATTTTCTAAAACTTTTGCACTTTGTAAATAAAACTGCGAGTGATTACCCGAACTTAATTTAAAATGACCCTCTAATAAGGCTTGTGAATCTTTGTATATATTTGCTACGTTCATCATTATACCGTCAAAATTTCTTGTTCTTTAGTTCTTAGCGTACTATCAGCAGAAGATACAGCCGCATCCGTTATTTTTTGAATTTCATCTTGTGCTCGTTTTTGTTCATCATCAGTAATTTCTTTGTCTTTATGTAAAACTTTTACTTTATCATTAGATGCTTTTCTAATATTTCTGATTGCAATTTTTGCATTATCAGTCATAATTTTAGCGCCTTTAGCACTTACTTTTCTTTGATCAACAGTCATTGGAGGAAAAAACAATTTAATAATTTCACCGTCATTGTTTGGGTTTACTCCAATGTTTGCATTTTGAATAGCTTTTTCAATATCACCTAAAAGATTTTTTTCCCAAGGATTAACAGCTATTGTAGTTGCATCAATTGCTAATACAGAACCAACTTGATTTAAATCAGTCATTGTTCCATAATAATCAATTTTAACTCCATCTAATACTGAAACAGTTACTTTCCCTGTTCTAAGTGATTTATAATCTCTTTTTAAGGCTTCAAGAGATTTTTCCATGTGTTCTTTTGTATCTGAATAGATTTCATTTAACATATTTTTTCCTGTATTTTAAATTTGAGTTTTGAGCTAATTTTTTGGATTATAGCATGTTTATGCTTGCAAAGGGGAGTTATGGGCTGTTATTATTTTAAGTTATGAATAAAAGTATTAAATACAAATAGCCTAAGCTATTTATATTTAAAATAAATTATTTTGAAGGCAGTGTTGGTATTACAGGTGCAGCTGGTGCATCTGCTTTAGATGGAATTAAAGATTCAACTTTAACTCCATCAACTACTGAATCAAGTTTCTGTTGATTGTAAAAGTATCCAAGTGCTAAGGTGTTAATAATAAATAACAGGCCTAAACCCATTGTTACTTTAGTTAAAAAACCACCTGGACCTTTTGCTCCAAATAGTGAGTTATTACTTCCACTATACGCACCTAGGCCTATACTAGAACTTTTTTGTAATAATACAGCGATTACAACGAATGCTGCTAAAACGAATTGTACAATTAATAGAGTAGATGTCATCTATTATCCTTATGTAAAAATGGAGTGTATTTTATCAAAAACTTATTAAAAAAAGGTTAAAATCACAAAAATATATTTAAATAATACAAAAGTAGGTCTTTTTGTCTAAAAAATCCGTTAATAAAGAGTTTTCAAAATACTCTAAACAATACAATAACTATAATATTATTCAGCAAATTGCTGCAAAAGCAATGATTAGGGATGTAAAAAATAAAGCAAAAAATATTTTAGAGCTGGGCTGTGGTTCTGGGCAAGTGTATAAAAATATTGCTTGGAACTTTGATTCTTATACTGCTTTAGACTTTTCTTCTTCTATGTGTGACTTACATCCTAAAAATACTAAGACTATAGTTAAGTGTCTTAATTTTGATGAGAATGAGTTCTTTTCTTATTTAGATGATAAACATTATGACTTAGTACTTTCATCCTCCGCACTACAGTGGTCAAAGGATTTAGGCAGAATAATTCAAAAGTTAGCATGTATTACTAATGAATTACATGCCGTCTTGTTTACCTCGAATACCTTTAAACATATTCAAAACATAAGTAAAAAAAAGTCACCCATTTTAAGCGAAGAGAAAATAAAAGACGCTTTTTCAAAATATTTTTCTTGTGAATTTGAAACAATACTTTATAAGTTAGAATTTTCTTCAAAAAAAGATTTATTTAATTATATAAAAAAGTCAGGAGTTAGTGGAGAGACCAAACTAACTTTTAAAGAAGCCAAATCTTTATATAAAGAGTATGATTTAAATTATTTGGAATTTGAAGTGATTTATATTAAAGCATTTAAAAAATAAAGCTTTAAAAAGTTATATGATTCATTTCTTTTTCTAAGTCATATAATTCATAGCGTATTGCTTTAAAAACTTCACTCTTATTAGTAGTTAATAGTTTTGTTAGCTCTTCTAGTACTCTTGCGCTTTCTTGAGCACGCTTGAAGTTGGCTATTAGAATACTTTTAAGGTTTTCTCTTTTTTGTTCTGAAGACGTGGTTTTTTTAAGAACATCATTTTTGATATCTCTTGCGTCTAGTAGTTCATTATAAAGATTGATTCTTGATTGATGGCGCAGTTCTTTTAATCGTTTTGCTGTATTTTTGTCATTGTATGCGTATCTGAATATATCTTCTACAACACGAATGCCCTCACGTAAACGATTTAGGTTGGCATCTATTAGTCTTAGTTCTTGTTCACTCATTAAATAAACAACTCCAAGAGGAGCTGTTTTTTAGTCATCACTTGAATTCATTATTCCAAGAATTTGCAATAAAGAAACAAATAGATTTAAAAAATCTAAGTATAAAGCTAAAGCAGCTTCAATTGGAGAATCATAGTTTCCTTTTAAAATTTGCTGAGTATCATATAATATGAATGCAGAAAATAATAAAGCACCTGCACTAGCAATTCCTAATTGTAATAATGATGATTGAATAAAGATATTTGAGATTCCAGCAACAATCATAATGATTAAAGCAATGAATAACATTTGTCCCATAGACGAAAAGTCTCTTTTAGTAGTCATTGCAAACATTGAAATTCCACCAAATGCAACCGATGTCATTAAAAACGCTTGCCCTACAATTGATGCGCCTGCAGGCATTGCAAAAATTGAAGCTAATAAGGGAGCAATCATTAGACCTGTTAAAAATGTAAATAAAAATAATACAGCTAAGTTGACACCTGGAGTATGTTTAACTCTGGGAATTACAAACCAAACTAGGCCAATAACTACTGCAAATAAAATCCATGATACTGGAGCAACTAATAAATGAACGATATCCAGTCCTATATAAGCTCCTGCTGTTGCTGCTAAAAGTGATCCTGCAAACAGTTGATAGGTAGCTTTTAAAAAGCTCATCATTCTTTCTTTTGAAGAATCCTGTGCTTGATCTTGAGATGAATTATTTGATAAATAATCTCTGTTGTACATTATATATCCTTTTTGATAATATTAAATTGTTGATATTCTATTATGAAACTCTTTAGTTTATCTTTAAATCAACTTACTATAGAGTATATACTTTATATGTAAATGAAAAATTAACACATATTTGCGTAATTTTATTATTATAGCCTTACTTTATAGCCTTTATATACATAGTGATATTAAGTATAAGATTTCAAATAAATTGATATCTTATTAATAAAGGATAGGTATATTGTTTGTAAAAGAACATATAATCCAATAAAAAGAACGAAAAAGTAAGATTTACGTGTAGTAAAACATGAATTCAAACATTTAAGCTACATTTATGTTTCATCCCTTGACAAAGAAGGTAAAACCTCCTATAATTCCCGTCCAAATCAAGTGTGACACTTTAAAGTGACAGATGAGAGACTGGATGATCTTTAAC